>JABGVR010000125.1 GCA_018645985.1 Hellea sp.
ACAAAGGCTTTTTTAAGGTTAAAAAGAAAATTCCAAAAATACTGGAGAGTTTAAATATAAGATCACTATAGGCGTTTATCGACTACCAGTCGTCATCCATTGCCTGCTCTCTTTTTCTATTCTTGATTTCTTCTCTGAGGGCGTCTTTCTTTTTTTGCGCCTCAATCTTAGCTTCAGCAATTCGTTTTTGCCGAGCTTCTTCTGCTAGCCTTTTTTCTTCTTCAGCTTTAGCCAAGGCTTCAGCTGCCGCGCGCCTATCAGCCGCCGCCCTTGCTCTGGCCTCAGCCGCTCTTCTTTTATCTGAGGCTTGCCTAGACTTTTCCCTTGCTAAGGCGCTCTCTCTTTGTTCAGATTTAACACGTCTATCCTTAGCAGCAGCAGAAAAAACGGACGCCTCAACTGTCACTTGATAACCAGCCTCTGTTTGACTGGAACTGATTAACTTAAAGCTTTGGACTTGCCCTTTTGTGGAGGTATTTATTCCGCGATTTGAGACGTTTGCAGTACCCTGGAAGTTAGACCTTTGTGCTCCTGCACTTGCCGTAGCCGCTTGAACACTTTGACTTGAATTACCCTCAAGTTCCGCAACATCTTTTTCTGGAACCTCAGACCCTTCCTTGTATTGTCTTTTTTTAGCTTTAACTTTTCCTTGGGTATCAACGCGCCCAGCCATCACATTTGCAGACTCGTAGCTCGATGAAGTAGATACGTCGGCCGAGGTTACATTTGAATTTTCATTGGCTGATATGGAAATGCCATTTACTTGAGAAACAGCTAAGGCAAGCGCATCATTGATAGCGGCTTGCCTAGTGTTTCCAGAGCCTTCCGTAGTTACAACAACTACATCTGGATTCTCTTGGGCTATAACATCCATAATTGGGATGAGTAAAAGCCCTGAAAAGATTATAAGATAAGTTAAAAGCTTATTCATGATATACCCTATTAAAGATCCCCAAGCATATCGTCAGCTTCCGATGTATCAATTTCATTCTTCTTGGAGAAATCTGATAATGCTTTGTAGCTTGTTTGTGATTTTTTAGCATACTTAGGAAGATTTTTAGCAACAAAAAGACCAGTCCCTAAAGTTTTCTTTAGTTTTGGTAACTCTGTTATGCCTGCACCTTTCATAGAGGAGCTAGCGGATGAGGCCCATTTTTTAAGTTCAGGGAGTAATCTTATAGTATCTGCTGTGCCTTTGGCATAAAATGGAAGTGCTTTACCAAATTCTTTTTTTGCTTCAGCGTCAATGACGGTTTCCTCAGCCATTTTAGTATTGATGGCTTCTTGCGCATCTTCACTGACCTTCATACTGCGTTTTATACCGTCTTTATCTTTAACATTACCGCTGGAGAGTGCATCTCTTTCGCTTTCAAGTAGGTCTGCCTCGTCTTTTAGCCCCAGAGCTCTTGTAACTTGTGCCTGCCCTGCTGTCATATTTGTCATTCCGGAGACCAGTCTGTTTACGATACCGGTTTGCTGACTTGTTAAGTCACCCATTCCTGCATCACTTGAAGAAGTTAAGCTTTTAGCCTTTTTAAGCATTCCCATCTGTGCGGATGCCGGCAAAGACAAAGCTAGTAAGGCCGTCGATACGGCAACAATTAAAAGTTTTTTCATAGTTTTTTCCTTTTTTTATTAATATAAACCTTTGGCATTCATTTGATCTACGAGGCTTTTAGAGGCCTCCCTGGCCGCAAGAATTAAAGCGTTTCTTTGCGCTACTATTTGATCTGGTCCAAGTCCTGCATACTGAATTGGTCCAACCGAAGCTACTTTTTTAGGCAGCTTTCTGGTTATATCCCATACCTGAGTTCTTACAGATACATAAACTCTCTGGTTGCCTGATACAGGGTCCGTATCTTTTAAGCCAATATCTATTGTTCCAACTGAGAAATATGTGACATCACAATCCTTTGCTCCATTGATAGCGGAACGTCTTGTTTGTCTAGACATATCATCCGCTTGGCTAAATTCAAACTTGATATCATCAGGCTCAACCCCTCCGCACTCGCTTACGATATCATCGTATGAAACCACCTCATAACCAGCTGTGCTGAGTATATCACCCATTGCGGCATCAATATCCTGCGGGCTTGATACGTCATAAGATATACGGTCTGCTTTTCTTTCCGTGCTGCCGCCAGTTGTAACTTTGGTAGTTAAGTTGGCCTCAGTAGATGCCACGGTCTCAGACGACTTAGCAACTTCATTGTCTTCACTCGTTTGTATGCTTTGAGCATTAAGATCTGCAGACGCACTTTTTGCCTCTATAGAAACGACTTTGTCATCAAAGGATTTAATAGATGTAGTTTGGCGTGCTAAAAAGATGAAACTGAAATAGCTTGCATCATCACCTGCTCTATTAACAGCAGATGCCATATTTAATTTTGTATCAACTGCCTCGTTAAAAATAGTAACTCTTGCGATTATTTGTACAGACTTAAGATCTTTATCATGCGTTTCGTCAAGAATTTCAACATTACCTATGTATGGGGAAAGGTCCATTCTAAATTCTGAATCTAGCTTCTGGTAGGTTATTTGCCGTGCTTGAGGCAGCCTTGCTATGTATCTTGTCCAGGCTGAATTAATAGCCTTTTCTTTAGCCTTTTTTTGATATGTACTGTAGTTTTTTTCCTTGAACTTGCCCTCGTAAGTATACTCGCCCATGCCTTTTATACTTTCAAAGGACATAGCATTAGTGCTTGCAACTGCTTGGATAGCTAAACTAACTACTGACACTATAATAAAGTTTTTTAGGAATTTCATAATTATCTACCTTTAGGTTAGCGACATTTGTCCAATATTTTTTTGAATTGGTCAAACTCTTTTAGAACTAATTTGACATCATTTTTTTTACTACCTGTTGTTTTTTGCGCCCACTTTTTATCCGTGTCGTTAATTTCTTTTGAAAACTTATCAAATAACGCAAATAGGGATTCTTGAAATGCCGCCCAATCATCTACTTCTGTTTGTGTGATAGGAACTTCCTTCACGGCTACATTTCTAATTGGCTTATCAAAATAAACCTTTCCAAAATCGGGCTGTTCTAATTTAATACGCATATAGCTTCCATATGCAAAAGCCTCTTTAGAGCTTGTTTTGCCAACACTTCCCTTTTTAAAACCTCTTAAAGTTAAATTAATGCCAAAGTCGGTGCTTGGAATTTCTAAATTGAAGATATCTCCATTTGCAAATCTCATTGCCATTTTATTACCTAGAGCTTCGCCTTTAGAATAAGGAAGCATTGAGACGCCTTGATTAGTGGATAAAAACTTACCAAAGCTTTGAGCTAGTAGTCCAGAAAATGACCTCTCAAAATCTAAACCATCATTTGGAAAAAAGGGCCTTGCTTTGTCCTCTATGTTAACTCCGGTTACGCGCAAATATTGTCCATATGATTTTTTAATACTTACAGTCTGAATGCGCGCCGAAAATACATCAAGAATATTTACATTTTTATCGTTTCCATAAAATAGCGTTTTAAATAAACCCTCTATTTTTTCATCAGTGGGTTGATTTTGGGAAACGTCTCTTATTTGAACAGCAATAGGGTAACTTCCAACAACCTTTTGTTTGCCATAATCAAAGATTAGCACTTGAGCGTGTATGTCTAACACTAATTTATAGAGACCACCAATCTGTTCCGTTGCAACATTCTCCCAATCAATAGCGAGAGCAATACTTACGGAGTCCCCTGATTGGTAATTTCCCAAATCATTTATTATAAAATCCAGATCGCTTCTCTGAACTTGCTTAACTCGGTCGACGAGAAGCTGCTCAAGAACAGGAATACCTTTTTCATTTTTAGCCTCGGCAAGCCTGTAGCTGTAGGGATAAGATTTTTGATTGTCTGCATGGTTTCCAATGAAAGAGAGGCCTGCATAATAAACTTTATCTTTAGCAAAAGATATTTCTGGAAAGGTTAGTAAAAAAGCTAAAAGTAAAGCACTGAAAAATTTCATTATGTCCTGCCGTGATTATATAGATTTATTTTGTTAAGAAGTTTTAATAGTGTATGTCAATGGTAATAAGGTTATAATTTAGTATTTAAGGCGCTAGCCTGTTTTGAGGTCGTCTACATGAAACAAAAAGTATTTTTACTAGTTTTGGGTTTGTTTTTAACTTTAGCATATTTGATTCTATGGCCTGTCCCCGTCAACCCTGTTTCTTGGAAGTCTTCGGTAAATACAGGTTATATTGACGACTATGCCCCTAATTCAGACCTCGCTAATTTAGAACTAATTGATATTGGCGAAACGCACGGACCAGAGGACATAGTTTACTACCAAAATAAAATTTATACGTCATCACAAGAAGGAATAATTCTTGAAATTGACCCCGTCAATCTAACACATAGGGAATACGCTAATACAGGTGGGTCTGCCTTAGGGATGGAAATGGATAGGAACGGAAACCTTATTGTCGCCGATGCGTTTAGAGGTCTGCTATCTATTTCTAAAGAAGGCAGGGTTGATGTTTTAACAAACAGTGTTGACGATACCCCTATTTTATACGCAGACGATCTCGATATTGCTGAGGATGGCATAATATATTTTTCTGATGCATCTACAAAATTTGGCGCTCAAAGCATTGGTACAACACTTGATGCTAGTTTGTTGGAATTAATGGAACATAGCGGAACTGGAAGGTTACTTTCGTTTAACCCTAAGACAAAAGAAACTAAAGTTGTAGATAAAGGGTATGTATTTTCTAATGGCGTAGCAATAACTGCTAAAAATGAGATTCTTTTAATAGAAACTGGAAAGTACCAGCTTCATAAATTACAACCTAACGGTGAGAGTGAAGTTATTTTACAAAACTTACCGGGCTTTCCCGATAATATAAATAGAGGTCCATTAATGAGCGATGGTCGAGAGACTTTTTTAATTGGTTTGGTTTCTCAGAGGTCTAAGTGGCTCGATAACAATTCTAACAACCCATTGATTAGAAAGGTAGCGATGCGTTTGCCATCTTTCATGCGCCCGCAAGCCGTAAGTTACGGCTTTATACTGCAGATTGATGCTAACGGGGATGTTATAAAAACATGGCAAGACCCAACAGCGGGGTATCCCAATACAACAGGGGCTATTATAACTGAAAATGGATTTTTATATGTTTCTAGCCTTACCGCCACAAAACTCGGTCGCATAAAAATAAATTGAAATTGAGACTTTATGAAAATACATTTATATGCGGCAATTTTTTTTCTTGTATTAATTATGGGCTGCGATGCTCCCACTAATGACTTAACAAAAAAAGCAGTATCTGAGGCTGAACTGAAAAGGGATACTTTTTTTAGTGAGGCTGGAAATGGCCAACGTGAGTATTTTGTTTACTTGCCAAAGGGCTACAATTCTAATTTAGATAAGAAATGGCCACTATTAATGTTTTTACACGGAAACGGTGAGCGAGGAAATGGACAAGACGAACTTGATTTCGTTTTAATGCAAGGTCCCCTGTATGAGGCATGGATACAAAAAAAAGACTTACCTTTCATTATTATTTCCCCTCAATTACCAATGTTTGGTTTCGATAAGAAGGATATAGATTATATCACTAATCGAACAAAAAAAAATATTCCCAACCGATTAATACAGGGAGTGCCGCCACGACCTGACGCCTTTGCAACCGAGTTAGCTTTAAGGCGAACAGTGTCCGTGATCAACATGAATGAAGTTGAGCCATTATTACCTTATGGCTGGGAAAAAATTGAAAAAGATTTAATAGTAATTTTGGATAATGTTGAAAAATCGTACCGTGTTAGTAGAGGACAAACATACCTGTCAGGTCTCAGTTACGGCGGCTTTGGCACTTGGTATATGGCTAGCAAGCACCCCAATCGTTTTGCAGCTATAGCACCGGTAGTCGGCTGGGGCCACCCTAGTTTAATGGAGCCTATTGCAGCCGAAAATATTCCTGTTTGGCAGTTTGCCGGCGGAAGAGATAGCTCGATTGATATAAAATATTTTTATGCTGGCTTAGACAAGCTTGAGCAATTAGGCCATAAGAATGTACGCTTTACTGTACATGAAGATAAGGCCCATGATGCCTGGACACGCGTTTACTCGGGGGATGACTTGTATAAGTGGTTTTTGTCTTTCGAGGGCAGTGGATCAAGTTCCTTTAAAAAATAGTAATTTGGTTTGATATAGCCAGAAATTAGCTCTTCTAAGTTTGCCTTCTCCTATAGTATATGCAATAAGTTGCATATACTATAGGAGAGTAATATGGATCGTGAATTTGATGTAATTGTCTATGGCGCTACAGGTTTCACTGGGCGATTGGTAGCAGAGTATTTACAAAATACATATGGACAAGAAGTGTCATGGGCTATGGCGGGAAGATCCGTTAGCAAGCTTGAATCAGTTCGCGACGAAATGAGAATATCCAAGGAAATAACACTCATCGTTGCAGATTCTTCTGACCCTAAGTCGTTGGAAGCAATGGCGTCCCGCACTAAATCCCTTTGTACTACGGTTGGGCCTTATCAGCTATATGGAGATAGTCTACTAGAGGCCTGCGTTAAAGAGGGTACGGATTACGTAGATTTATCTGGCGAGCCTCCATGGATGGTAGACACCATTGATAAGTATAATGATTTATCTAGAGCCAGCGGTGCACGTATTGTCCATTCATGCGGGTTTGATTCTATTCCTTTTGATTTAGGGGTTTATTTTTTACAACAGCACGCAATTTCAATTCACGGCGGTCCGTGTACTAAGGTTCGCGGCAGAGTAAGAAAAATGAAGGGAACTTTTTCAGGAGGGACTGCGGCAAGTTTTGGCGAAACTATGAAGCGCGCTATGCGAGAACCTGAGGTACTTGGCTGGCTTAAAGACCCGTTTTCGTTGGTGCCAGGCTTTACTGGACCTTCTCAACCAAAGGGTAACAAACCCATAGAAGAAGAGGATTTAGGAAGCTGGGCGGCACCTTTTATAATGGCCTCAATAAATACTAAGAATATTCATCGCTCAAATGCATTGCTGGGGCATCTTTATGGAACAGATTTTATATATGACGAAATGATGCTTACAGGCCCAGGCGCAGAAGGAAAAGCTATTGCTAACCATGTGGCTGGTGATAATTCAATGGCTAAGAACCCTCCTAAACCTGGTGAAGGGCCCAGCAAAGAAGAGCGGGATACGGGTTATTACGATATTATGTTTGTAGGTGATTCCAATGACGGTAACAGACTTATTGCTTCCGTTAAAGGAGACAGAGACCCAGGATATGGCTCAACTTCAAAGATGATTGCTGAAGCTGCGCTTTGTCTAGCAATGGATGTTTCGCGCGATAAAGTGCCCGGCGGCGTTTACACTCCAGCTCCAGCGATGGGGAAAGAACTGATAGATCGATTGTCTTCTAAAGCCGGACTTACTTTTGCTATTGAAAGTAAATAAAAAGATAAGTTTACTTTAACGGCAAACTGTTCGTGCTTTTTTAAGCGCCGCAGTTATGCCCTTAAGAGAGAATGAATAATTTACTTTTGTACCTCTACTGCTGACAGCCTCGACTTGCATGGTTGCCCCCGAGCGCATACTCGACACTAAGGCGCGTTCATCTACGTTATTTTCGATAAATCCTTCATTATCAGAGGCAAACATTTTAAATTTTTTATTTTTGATGCGTGCAATTGGTGTTCTATTGGTTTTAAGCTCATATCCAGCATACAAGCTGGGTTGCTCTTTTGCTGAGCCTGACTTCCAACTAGATACCATAAAATAAACATCCCCGTGGTTAACCGATTTAGGAGATTTTGATAATGGCTTTGAAAGGGCCCAGCAGATTTTATCATTTCCAGCTGCAATAGAAAAAACATTCCAATCAACAAATGATCCCTCAAGTTTAGGGCTAGCGGCCTGGGCATTTTTAGGAAGAGATATTATTATTAAAACAAAAGTAAGAATAAATGTTTTCATTTTCATGCTATATTTTATTCCCTTATAAAAAGAAAGCTATGCTTTGCATATTCTTCCTATTTTCATCTTTTTTGTGGCTTAACCCAGTTTTCATTTGGTCCTCCAATTTTTACCGGACGCTCTGGATGCCCTCCTAACATGATGGATCTATCGTATAAAGTCAGAGCGCATGCTAAGCCTACATTAATACAAAACTTAGTTGGTATCTTCACAAGGTAATCACACCGTTGTTGGATTTCGTTTGAAAGACTGCCTTTTTCAGGGCCCAGCATGTAAACGCAATTCATTGGATGTCGAAAGCTTGGCAAATTAATGGAATTGTCAGTTAGCTCTACGCCAACAAGTTTACAATTTTTAGGTATTACTAAATTTTCAGGATTATCCCATTCGTAGAAAGGCATATGGTTTTCAGACTTAGAAGTGTCTGTGCGCTTGATTTCCAAAGCCCTGTTTGTTGCACCTATAGTAAAAGCAAAACTTGCCCCAAATGCATTGGAAGTTCTAAGTATAGCTCCTAAATTATAGGACTTAGAAATACCTTCAATTCCAACGCCAAAATAACCCCGCATAACTTTATTCTTCCTTGTATGTTTTGAAGAATTTATAAACAGCATATAATGATACTGGAGCAGAAATTATAACTATAGCCAAAAAAGGTGTCGCAGGTTTCATTGCAGTAAAGCTTAACCCTATTAACCCAAAAGTAATTATATTAACCGATGCATTTAATAATACTGAGCCAGCACTCATAAGGCGCGCTCTAACTTTATTTGGAGAACGTCTTTGAGCCATTGCCTGCAAAGGAACCACATACATTCCTGCACAAACAGAAGAGCCGATAATTGCTATCATGAATCTCAAGGTACCAGCATCTGCAATAAATGCATCCATATTGCCAAGTGTTGTCCTGTTTGAAGCGTCTGTATTCAGGTAGAGATCTAAAGTAAAAAGCATCACTCCAACTATTCCGAAAGCTACAAGCCCTCTAGCCTCTTTGCCTTTGGCTAGAATAAGACAAAGTAATGACCCAATTAAAATGCCAACTGTAGAAGCGACTAATACATAGATTAAAACGCTAGCATCATATTTTAAAATGTCTGCCACTAGCACGGGAAGCACTAAAATTAGAATATTTGAAAAACCGTAAAACCAAGCAATACCCAACATAGGACGTAACACTGGAGCGTGTTGAAAGGAAGTTTTCAAAACACTTATTATAGAAGTTATGGGGTTGTAATTTATTTTGAGCAACGGGTCCGGCGCGGGTGCTTCAGGTAATTTTTCAGCAGCATACCAACCCACTAAACCTAACATAAGCAATATACATGCAACCATCCTCGGACCTGAAAGTGAACCTAATGAAGGCCCCATTAAAACGATTTTAATTCCTATTATCATACCAAGCAATATACTAAAAAATTGAAAACCACTCAGAACGCCATTTGCTTTTATAAGGTCTTTTTCTTCAAGCCATTGAGGAAGGACCGCATTTTTAGTAGGAGAAAAAAAAGCTGATTGTGCACCCATTAAGAAAAGAGAAAAAGCTAGGATATAAGTACTTTCTAGATAAAATCCCAAAGCAGCAATTATCATTATTAAAACTTCCGCCCTTTTTACCCATTTTAAAACTGTGCTACGGTCAACTTTGTCAGCAATCTGACCTGCAATTGTACAAAGTATTAAAAAAGGTAACGTAAATAATAGAGCTGCCGTTGCAACGAGTCCGTCCCTTGGCATTGAGTCAGAAAAAAGAATCATACCGCCATAAGTAACAAGTGCAATAAGTGCATTTTTTAGCATGTTATCGTTTATAGTTCCGGCTTGGAATAGAACAAATAAAGGTAAGAATTTTCGCTGGAAGAATAAGCTCATAATACCTTATCTTAAGCCATAGGGCTCAATGAAAATCAATATAGATTATTTTTTTGTTATTTGGTTAAAATTGATTATAGGGTTTATATGAATGATTATGGTTTAATTTCGCTATTGCCGCCTGTTGTGGCTATTGGGCTTGCACTTTGGACACGTGAAGTATTTCTTTCTTTATTATTTGGCATTTGGGTTGGGTTTCTAATTTTAGCCGAAGGAAATTTATTTAATGCTTCATTTGAAACAATTGACGGTCTTGTGAAGGTCTTCGAAGACCCTGGGAATACTAGAATTATAATATTCACATTAATTGTAGGGTCTTTAATTACTCTTATTCAGAGGTCAGGGGGAGTAATTGGGTTCATTAATATCTTACTTTCAGTTCTAGAAAAATTAGATGCTAAAAGTAAAAGAACTAAACGCATTCGTGTTGAACTAATGGCCTTTTTTACAGGGTTGGTAATATTTGTAGAAAGTAATATTTCTATACTTACAGTCGGTACATTATACAGACCTGTTTTCGATAAACTTAAGATACCACGCGAAAAATTAGCATATATAACTGATAGTGCGTCTGCACCATCATGTATTTTGATACCCTTTAACGCGTGGGGGGCTTTTATTGCAGGATTAATTATGGCGCAGGGTATAGAAAATGGATTTGGAGAATTGCTGAAGGCTACGCTATATAATTTCTACCCTATGATTGTTATTATCACTGTTATCTTTGTTATACTTTCTGGAAAAGATATCGGAGAAATGAAGACTGCTGAATTGCGCGGGTCCCTATTGCGCAAAAATGCGGTTCCCATGATGAGCAGTGAAACTGCAGAAGTTCCAATGAAACCAGGACTGAAGCCATCCGCAAGATACATGATTGTACCGATTGGTTCTATGGTAATATTAATGCCATTTTTTCTGATTATGACAGGTGATAGTAGTGCGGGTTGGTTTTCTGCTTTGCAGTCAGGTTCGGGCTCAAAAGCTGTACTATATGCAACATCATTTGCCAGTTTAATTGCCATAATTATGTATAAGTTATCAGCTAGGTTAAGCATAAGGGAAAGCTTTAAGCATTCACTACAAGGCATGTCTGGAATGGTACCCTTAGCAATACTCATGGTGTTAGCATTTACAATTGGATCCTTATGTAATGATTTAGGAACAGGACTTTTTGTAGCTGAAGCTGCCAAGGGCTTTATAAGTCCAGCATTAGTTCCTGCATTAATCTTTTTAGTAGCCTGTTTTGTTGCCTTTAGTACCGGGACCAGCTGGGGCACCTTCGCAATTATGATCGCGATCGCTATTCCGCTTGCACAAGGGATGGAAACTAACATCAGCCTAGCTATAGCAGCTGCACTAGGCGGAGGCGTTTTTGGCGACCATTGCTCGCCCACTTCCGACACATCAATTATCACATCCATGGCCACGGCAAATGATCATATTGATCATGTTAGGACACAGGTTCCTTACGCCTTGATTGGAGGAGCGATAACAACAATACTTTATATCATTTTGGGTTATGCAACTATCTAAAATTAAGGTTTACTCTACCAGACTGTCCCAGAAACGACGAGCTTTACTGAAAAAATTAGCCGACTCTGGACTAATATCATCTCCTGAAATTTCCGCGAATTCTTCTAATAATTTTCGTTGTTTTTTATTTAATTTCGTTGGAGTTTCAATTGAGAGCTCTACATACATATCTCCACGTTGAGAGGACCTCAGAACACTCATCCCCTTGCCTCTTAACCTCAAGCGTTTCCCGCTTTGACTACCTTCTGGAATTTTAATTTTAGATCTACCTCCATCAATTGTGGGTATCTCAATTTCGCCTCCGAGGGTAGCCGTTGTCATTGGTAGGGGGGCATTACAGAATAAATTTGGGCCTTCGCGTTCAAATAATTCATGTGGTTTTACTGAAATGAAAATGTAAAGATCTCCTGACTGCCCTCTTCCACGGGGGGCAGCATCTCCCTGGCCAGATAGCCTAATTCTAGTGCCGTCTTCAACTCCAGCTGGAATCGAAACATCTAGATCTGTTTTTTGTCTTATCTGGCCTTGCCCATCACACTTCCTACATGGATTAGATACATATTCCCCTTGCCCCCCACACGTTGAGCAAGCGCGCTCCATGGTAAAAAATCCTTGTTGAGTTCGTACTTTGCCTGAACCACTGCAGGTTCCGCAGGTTTCTATAGAGGCCCCAGGCTCGGCACCCAAGCCGTCACAACGGTCACAATCACCAGCAATAGGGATTGTTATATCTACGTCTTTTCCATTAAATGCTTCTTCAAGAGAAATATCCATCTCATACCTGAGGTCAGACCCTCTAGCAGCTTCTTGGCGCCGTCCGCCGCCACCGAACATGTCAGAAAACCCCCCACTTGAGCCTCCGCCACCAAAAATTTGTGAAAATATATCACCAAAATCTTGGAAGCCCCCCGATCCTCCGCCCATGCCACCTTGTTCAAATGCACGGTGGCCCATGCGGTCATAAGCAGATCGTTTTTGGCTATCTGATAACACACCATATGCTTCATTCAATTCTTTAAACCGTGCTTCGGCTTGGGGGTCGTCGGGATGTCTATCGGGGTGACAGTCCATAGCTTTCTTTCGAAAGGATGACTTCATAGTTTTTTCGTCGGCCGTCTTGTCTACACCTAGTACGTCGTAATAGTCACGTTTTGACATGGCATGCCTTCTTGAGAGTCAGTTTAATTCTAATTTACAGTAGTTAGATAGTTGTTGGGGGTTGAAAATTCAATGTAGCTTCACATTCTATTATTGAGAGAATTTATTTATGGAAGTAAAAGCCCCGCATGCTTATATTTAAAAACATACGGGGCTCGCTTATTATAAATTGATTTGGAATATATTAAGCTTTTTCCTCGTCTTCCACATCTTCAAACTCTGCATCCACGATATCGTCTTCAGCATCATCCGCTTCTTTCGCGGGACCTGTATCTTCTTCAGCAGACGCACTTTCATACATGGCAGCTCCCATTTTCATAAGAGCGGCCGAAAGTACTTCAGTTTTATCTTGTATTTCTGCAGTATCTTCTGAGTCTTTTAATTCTTTCAGTTCATTAACAGCAGCTTCAATTTCAGATTTAAGTTCTTCTTCAGCTTTATCCCCATGGTCTTTCAAGGATGTTTCTGCTTGATGAATTGAAGCCTCTGCCTTGTTACGAGCTTCTGCTAACTCACGGCGCTCTTTATCTTCATCAGCATTCATTTCTGCGTCTTTAACCATCGCCTCGATATCCGCATCGGAGAGTCCTCCTGAAGCTTGTATTTTGATTTGCTGCTCTTTGCCTGTCGCATTATCTTTAGCAGACACGTTGACAATACCATTAGCATCAATATCGAAGGTAACTTCAATTTGTGGCATGCCGCGAGGAGCCGGAGGTATACCAACAAGGTCAAATTGCCCCAACAATTTATTGTCAGCAGCCATTTCTCTTTCGCCTTGGGACACTCTAATTGTAACGGCTGACTGATTGTCTGCTGCTGTGGAATAGACCTGACTCTTTTTGGTTGGAATTGTTGTGTTGCGGTCAATCATACGGGTAAATACACCGCCTTCGGTTTCAATGCCTAAGGATAGTGGCGTTACATCAAGGAGCAATACATCTTTGACGTCGCCTTGCAGAACCCCAGCCTGAATTGCGGCACCCATAGCTACTACTTCATCAGGATTGACACCTTTATGGGGCTCTTTACCGAAAAACTTGGTTACAGCTTCTTGAACTGCTGGCATACGTGTCATGCCCCCAACAAGAACAATTTCATCAATATCCCCGGCTTTTAAGCCAGCGTCAGTAAGAGCTTTTTTACATGGAGCAATTGTTCTCTTTATTAAATCTGCAACAAGGGATTCAAGCTTTGCCCGCGTTAATTTCATATTGAAGTGTTTCGGTCCAGTTGCGTCTGCAGTTATAAACGGCAGATTAACTTCATATGAGGAAGCAGTTGAAAGCTCTTTTTTGGCTTTTTCTGCTTCTTCTCTTAGGCGCTGAAGAGCAAGCTTATCTGATTTTAGATCAATACCGCTTTCTTTTTTAAACTCATCATTGAAGTATTCAACTATGTGCATATCAAAGTCCTCACCCCCGAGGAATGTATCCCCATTGGTAGCTTTAACCTCAAATACCCCGTCACCTATTTCTAAAATAGATACGTCAAATGTACCACCACCAAGGTCATAGACAGCAATTGTTTAACCATCTTCTTTATTCATTCCATATGCAAGAGCGGCAGCTGTGGGCTCATTTATAATTCTTAGTACTTCAAGGCCAGCTATTTTGCCTGCATCTTTTGTTGCCTGGCGTTGAGCGTCATTAAAGTAGGCGGGTACTGTAATCACAGCTTGTGTAACTTCTGAGCCTAGAAAATCACTTGCGGTTTCTTTCATTTTTGTGAGGATCATTGCGGAAATTTCAGAAGGAGAAAGGGCCTTATCTCTTCCTTGCACATACGCATCTCCACCTTTGCCTTTTACGATTTGATAAGGCACAAGCTTCGAGTCTTTTTTCACGGCAGGGTCAGTCATGGCCCTTCCTATTAGGCGTTTAACT
>JABGVR010000018.1 GCA_018645985.1 Hellea sp.
CTCAGAGTACATAACTCTTATAAATTTTGCTCGCCTTGGAACATTAATACCCATTAAGTTTTCAATAGCCAAACAAAAAGCATGCTCCTGATTCATAGGGGCCACGTAGTCTAATCGATCAAAGTAAGGTAGTGCTTGTAAATAAGTTTTGTGCTCAATGAGCTTTTCCGTCCCTCGATGCAACAGACCTATATGCGGGTCTACACGCTCAATAACTTCACCTTCCAATTCTAAAACAAGGCGAAGAACTCCATGCGCCGCAGGGTGTTGGGGACCAAAATTTATGGTAAAATTCCGGTCATCGCCCTCTAACAAAGCTTCTGTAGTACTCATTATGAGATTTCCAAGAGATAAGATTTACGCCCATTATTGAGTAAGCAGAGCATACGCAAATATTTGGAGAAAAATAAAGACATATTATTCAGGCTTTCTTTTCAGTTGAACTTTGATCAGGAACATATTCAGTTCCCTCCCAAGGACTTGTAAAATCAAAACTTCTATACTCTTGAGGTAGGTCTACATCTTCATAGACAACCGACTTTCTTTCTTCATCATATCGAACTTCTACAAATCCTGACAGAGGGAAGTCTTTCCTAAGCGGGTACCCTTCGAAACCATAATCAGTAAGTAACCTTCTTAAATCAGGGTGTTCATCAAATAGTATACCAAACATATCAAAAGCCTCTCGCTCATACCAGTTAGCATTTGGAAAAATATAAGAGATGCTATGCACAGGTTCAGTTTCGTTTGTTCTGACCTTTATGCGTACCCGTGTATTATGAGACATAGAAAGCAAATGATAAACCACCTCAAACCTTCTTTCTCTTCCCGGATAGTCTACTCCACAGAGATCAATTAAGGTTGAGAATTTGCACAAAGGATCATCCTTCAAAAATGAAATGATGTTATGTATTTCAGCTCTGCGAGCAAAAATAACAAGCTCTTCGTTCTTGATATCTAACGAATTAACGGAGTCTTTTAGTTGAGTCGCTATATGTTCTTTTAGGTCTTCCATTGCTTATCTCTCGATATTACCTTCACGACGTATTTTCTTCTGCAACTGAAGTATGCCGTACACTAGAGCCTCGGCTGTAGGTGGACACCCTGGAACATAGATATCCACAGGCACGATACGATCACACCCACGCACTACTGCATATGAGTAATGATAATAACCACCTCCATTAGCGCAAGAGCCCATAGAAATAACGTATCTGGGATTTGGCATCTGATCGTAAACCTTCCGGAGGGCCGGTGCCATCTTGTTAGTTAAGGTTCCCGCAACTATCATAACATCTGACTGCCTTGGAGACGCACGCGGTGCAAAGCCAAACCTCTCCAGATCATACCTCGGCATTGATGCTTGCATCATCTCAACAGCACAGCAAGCTAATCCAAAAGTCATCCACATTAAAGATCCAGTTCTTGCCCAAGTGATAAGATCATCTGATGCGGCAGTAACAAAACCCCGGTCAGCTAATTGATTTTTCATGCCGTCAAAAAATGGATCATGTTTTTTTGGGTCGTAAGCAGGAGTACCCAAATCGGTAGCAGAAGACCCTAAAGACTTTAATGAATTATTCACGGATTTACTCCCAATCCAAGGCACCTAGCTTCCATGCATAGGCAAGACCTACAGCAAGCTCGGCTAAAAAAATCATTACAACAGCCCACCCCCAAAAACCTACCTGATCGAGGCTTACGGCATAGGGAAAAAGAAAAGCCACCTCTATATCAAAAATAATGAAGAGTATGGCTACCAAGTAGAAACGAACATCAAACTTCATTCGGCTGTCATCAAAAGCATTAAAACCGCATTCGTATGTAGATAGTTTCTCCTTATCAGGTTGCTTAGGAGCAATGACTGCGGGTGCAATCAACAAAGCCAGGGAAAAAACGGCTGCTAAACCTAGTAACATGACTACTGGCAGATATTCCAATAAAAACTCAGACATTAATGTCCTCTTTATCAATTAATGCTGCATATGAATGAATAAGCAGCTGATTTTGCGGAACCTAGTCAGGAGCCACTACGAATGCAATTATTAAATTACAATATTTTCAATCAAATTTACAGACTTTTTGATGCGGCGTTTTATGCCTAGTTATTTATTAAAAATAAACGTTATTAATATCATCACTGCGTTTTATACGCATGGCTCTCCAGGCCAAATTACAATTCGTTTTATTTGCTCATCCTCAGAAACAAGAGATTCGCTGACTACTGCATTTTTCACACTCATCCCTTCATCGTGAATAGTAGAAGACGAGCCACTCACAAGGTGATGGTAATATGGAAGCTCTTTTCCCTCAGAAATTAATCTATAAGCACAAGTTGCCGGCATCCAATGAAGTTTATCAATATTGTCTTTTGTAAGAGTCACGCAATCCGGAACTTTTTCACTGCGGCTTTCATAAGATGTACACTTGCAAGCCTCGGGGTCAAAAAGTTTACATGCAACATCAGTTATATAAATATCGCTAGTTTCTTCGTCCTCCAATCTAATACAACAACACTTTCCGCAATTATCACAAAGGCTTTCCCATTCCTGCTTGTTCATATCTTTCATTTTCTTGACTCGCCAAAATGGCTTTTCTACTTTTTGTTGTAATTGGGAATCATTATTCATTGGGCTGCCAATTCTTAAATTTCATATTAACAAAAATAGTCGCTAAAAAATAAAATATGAAAAGTTAATATGTATATAACAACAACATTATTAAGAAATTCACAACAAATATTGTTAATGTCACTAACTCGGGCTTTAAATCAGTTATGTTTATCACTAAATTAATAACATGAGAAAATCTAAACATTCAGTCGCAAGTAGTTCAGACGAAGATAAAGATCAAGTGCCCGAGCAAGGTACAACTACGAAGTCACGGCCAAAGACGAAAAAACCATCAATGTTCAGAGTATTAATCCTTAATGATGATTATACACCAATGGAGTTTGTTGTTTTTATATTAATGGGTATTTTTTCAAAAACACAAGAAGAAGCAACGAAAATAATGCTTAATGTTCATCAAAACGGTATGGGCACATGTGGCGTATATACATATGAGATCGCGGAAACAAAGGTAGCACAGGTAATGGATGCTGCAAAAAGAGATCAACATCCATTACAATGCAGACTTGAAAAAGCATAGATAAATAAAAAAAGGTAGAAGGTTCTGACATGGCTTCATTTTCCTCAGTATTAGAAGAGACAATCCACCGGGCACTAACCCTAGCCACGGACAGAAAACACGAGCTCGCTACCCTAGAGCATTTACTGTTGGCCCTTCTAGAGGACAAGGATGCAGTTGCTGTAATCACCGCTTGTGATGTTGACATTGAACCCCTCAGGGCCGATGTCAAAAACTATCTAGATGAAGACTTATCTTCGCTTCGGATCGAGGATTTTGAAGAGGCAAGACCAACGGCAGGTTTCCATAGAGTTATTCAGCGAGCAGTCATTCATGTTCAGTCTTCAGGTAGAGAAGAAGTTACGGGTGCCAATGCTTTGGTCGCACTGTTTGCTGAAAGGGAAAGCCATGCTGTCTATTTTCTTCAAGAAAGGGATATGACACGTTATGATGTAGTCAATTATATAAGTCACGGCATTTCAAAATCTGGTGATGCTGTTCCCAAAAAGTCAACTGGGGGAACAGAGGATATAGGAGAAGATGAAACAAAACAAAAAGACCCTCTACAAGAATATACGGTTAATTTAAATCAAAAAGCATCTGACGGAGAAATAGACCCCCTCATAGGAAGAGATGATGAAGTTGAACGGTGCATAATGGTTCTTTCTCGTAGAAGAAAGAACAATCCCCTCTTAGTTGGAGATCCAGGTGTAGGAAAAACTGCTATTGCAGAAGGCATAGCAAGAAGAATAGTGAATAATAAAGTCCCAAATATACTCAAAAATGCTACAATTTATTCTCTCGACATGGGCGCATTACTTGCTGGCACAAGATACCGAGGAGACTTTGAAGAACGTCTGAAGCTTGTGATGAAAAAGCTTCAAGAGATTGATGACGCAGTTCTATTTATTGATGAAATACATACAATTATCGGCGCTGGGGCCACAAGTGGTGGGGCAATGGACGCATCCAATCTTCTCAAACCAGCCCTGCAATCTGGAAAATTACGCTGCATGGGATCCACAACCTATAAAGAGTACAGACAACACTTCGAAAAAGATAGAGCTCTATCACGGCGTTTCCTAAAAATCGACGTGTCCGAACCATCCTCTGATGATGCGGTAAAAATACTTATGGGATTAAAGTCTTATTTTGAAAAGTTTCATGATATCAAATACACTAATGCAGCAATCAAAGCTTCGGTGGATCTTTCAGTTCGCCACATAACTGACAGAAAATTACCAGATAAAGCAATCGATATAATTGATGAGGCTGGGGCAAGAACTAAACTTGTTGAAGAAAAAAGTAGGAAAAAGAAAATTGATATCAAAGAGATCGAATCTGTTGTTGCTAAAATAGCTCGCATTCCTCCCAAGTCTATATCCCGTGATGATGAAAAAGCCCTTAAGTCTCTACCAATTGATCTGAAACGCGTAGTTTTTGGCCAAGATAAGGCGATCGAGCAGGTTAGCTCAGCTGTAAAATTAGCTCGCGCAGGGCTAAGAGAACCAAACAAGCCCATTGGATCCTATCTTTTTGCTGGACCTACTGGTGTCGGCAAAACTGAAGTTGCTAAACAATTGGCCATGACGCAAGGACTTGAACTGCTGAGATTTGATATGTCGGAATACATGGAAAGGCACACTGTCAGCAGACTTATAGGAGCCCCTCCCGGATACGTAGGATACGACCAAGGAGGTCTACTAACTGATGCTGTAAATCAAAATCCACATAGCATTCTTTTGCTTGATGAAATAGAAAAGGCTCACCCCGACATATACAATATTTTATTACAGGTAATGGACAACGGCTTTCTTACAGACTCAAATGGTAGAAAAGTTGATTTTAGAAATGTTATAATAATAATGACAACAAATGCCGGCGCTGCTGATGCAAGTAAAGCTGAAATTGGCTTCGGACGAGGTTACAAGAGTGATGAACAAGGTATTGCTATAAAAAGACGCTTTTCTCCTGAGTTTCGAAATCGTTTGGATGCTGTTATATCTTTTGGAGCACTCACTCCCTCAGACATCGCCAAAGTTGTTGATAAATTCATCATTCAACTTGAAGCTCAGCTCGCGGATAGAAAGATTGAATTCGAAGTAACTAAAACAGCTAACCTGTGGTTGGCTAATAAAGGATACGATAAAAGATATGGCGCCCGTCCTCTCGGAAGGACTATACAGGAGTTTATAAAAAAACCACTTGCCGATGAGATCTTATTTGGAAAACTTAAAAGTGGAGGATTGGTAAAAATAAGTGTGGACACTAAAAAAGAAAATCTTTCATTCAAAATTATACCTCCAGAAAAGTTAAAAATTGAAGGTAGAAAGGGTGGAAAAGGTTTGCCTGCTCCAAAACCAACAGAAGACGCATAACTTTTAATTATTATGGTTAACATATTTTCAGAGCATGCATAAAAATCGCTTGCACCTAAATACTATTTATATATAAGCCGCTCAAACGGATATGGTCTATATGCTAGTTCTCAGCACGGGGTTGAGACATACATCTAGAGCCATCGTTCTAGTCGGCCTTCACTGACAAAAACGCCATATCCAAAACAATGAAGGAATTATTATGTCTCTTTACGAGCATGTAGTCATAACGCGTCCGGACATTTCCACCACACAAGTTGAAGAGTTTGTTCAAAATCTCGCCACTAAAATCGAAAATATGGGCGGATCTGTTGAGGGCGCTGAATATTGGGGCCTAAGAAACTTAGCCTACAGAATGAAAAAAAACAGGAAAGCTCATTACAGTCTTTTAAAGATAAATGCTCTACCTGAAACAATCCACGAAATAGAACGTCAGCATCGGATTAATGAAGACATACTCAGGTACTTATCCATACGTGTGGACGAGTTCTTGGAAGAACCATCACCAATCCTAAAAAAACGCGAAGAACGTAAACGTCGCGAAAGCAAGGAGTAGTCTAATGTCAAAAAGAGATTCCATTAAAATAGAAAACCTTCCTTCAAGAACATCATTTCGTCGAAGACGAAAAGTGTGTCCGTTCTCGGGGGAAAATGGATTAAAAATAGACTACAAAGATCCAAAAATGTTACTGCGTTACATGTCAGAAAAGGGTAAAATAGCACCATCTCGTATCACTGCAGTTACTCATAAAAAACAACGTGAACTTGCCAAGGCAATAAAGCGTGCAAGATACCTAGGCCTTTTGCCTTATGAAGTTAAGTAGGAGCGTATAATGGAGATCATATTACTAGAGCGCATTGAAAAACTTGGTGACATGGGCGACGTTGTAAATGTCAAGCCTGGATTTGCAAGGAACTACTTATTGCCTCAAGACAAAGCATTGAGAGCTACTAAGTCAAACTTAGCACGATTTGAGGCAGAGCGTGAGTACCTAGAAGCAAGAAATGCAGAAAACAGAGAAAAAGCTGGTGCATCAGGAAAAGCTGTTGATGGAAATTCAGTTGTTTGTATAAGAAATGCTGGTGATACCGGCCAACTTTATGGCTCTGTATCTGCAAGAGATATTGCCGAGCTTTTAAACAATAAAGAAGTCAAAAGAAATATGGTAATTCTTGAGCAACCCATCAAAGAACTGGGAATTCATGAAGTTAAAGTTCGTTTGCACCCTGAAGTTACAGTATCTGTTAAGGTGAATGTTGCAAGAACAGAGGATGAAGCTATCCGTCAGGAAAAAGGCGAAGATGTCATCGCAACTCAGGCTGCTGAAGAAGCTGCTGATGCAAAGGAAGCCAATGACGAAAGAGCTGCTAATGCAGTTTCTATGTTTGAGGGCGATGCTCCTGATGAATTTATTGCATCAGATAAATCAACAGAAGATAAAACAGAACCTTCTGAATAAAAAAACTTTAGATAATAAATATAATTTACCCCGCTTAATGCGGGGTTTTTTATATTATAATTACTTCGTTAAACGAGAAGACATCTTTGATATTAATTCTTGTTGATTGGATTTTAAATCCGAAAATGCCTTAAGTAATATATTAATGTCCGCTTCAGTATGAGCGGCAGACAAGCTAATTCGAAGCAAACTAGAACTCTGCGGCGTACCGGGCGGTACAGCTAAATTTACATATACACCATTTTCTATAAGCCAATTCCATTCCATAGC
>JABGVR010000019.1 GCA_018645985.1 Hellea sp.
TATATCAATATTGACGCCGGTAAAGCTCTTAAATATTATGAATTAGCAGCTAATGCTGGACATATAGAAGCTGCATATATCTCAGGAATTATGTACGCAGAGGGCTTGAATGTATTACCCAATATAACTCAAGCTTCTAAATATCTAAAACAATCAGCTGATGCTAATTACCCAGCTGCTCAAGCAGATTATGGATTATTAATTTACCAAAAAAAGATAAAGTCAGTACCCGCCAAAGGTTACTCTCATTGGTTTAAAAAAGCAGCTTATGGGGGGGATAAGGAAGGTCAGTTTCTCTATGCGTTCATATTAGCAAAAGGTGAAGGTGTTCAGCGCAATTTTCAGGACTCTTATTACTGGCTTATTAAATCGGGAAAAAGTGGTAATAGTTCATATGATATGGATAGAGAAAAATTAAAAAGCAGTCTTGAGAGCATTTTAACAAAAGAAGAAAAACAAAAGGTAAAAATGCTTATTTCTCAGGGAGATGTCATTAATAAATAAACTATTTATCGTACCCAGGGTTTAACCTAGATAGCTTTCGTATAAGTCCTGGCCACACTAGATTGTCACCCATTCCAGGAACAAAAGCAGCGGCCCCTTGGGCATAAACTTTATTAGCCATTTCTCGTGACTGCTCAGAAAGCTCACCTTCGTTTCCAACCGATTGCGCAAGTATTTGGGCTTTGCATGCATTTTCCAGAAAATACATCCTCAGAAAAGCGACGCCGCAAGTCGGTCCTAATGTTAATGTTCCATGATTACGTAACATTAATAAGTTTTTAGAGCCTAGATTTTCTACAATTCTCTCTCTCTCATCAAGCTCGAGAGCTATTCCCTCGTAATCATGATAAGCTAAATCATCAAATACTTGCATCGCCATTTGCGAATATCTTCTTAAGCCTTTTTTTTGAGCAGATACCGCCATTCCGTATGGTGTATGTACATGTATTACACATCCAGCATCTTCCCGCGCTAAGTGCACAGCAGAGTGTATTGTAAAACCTGCAGGATTAATAAAATAGCTCGTATCTTGACATATTGCACCATTCATATCAATTTTAACCAATGATGATGCTGTTATCTCTTCAAACATTAAACCATAGGGGTTTATTAAAAAGCGGTGTTCACCATTCTCATCCGGTAAACGTGCGGAAATATGAGTAAAAACTAAATCCGTCCAGCCATATATAGCACATAATCTGTATGTGGCTGCTAGCTGAGACCTTATAGCCCATTCCTCTGCACTGACTAAACTTTTTAAACTTGGAATTTTAGTAGGGCATGGAATAGAAAATCCACTATCAACATGTAAGGCTGAAGAATTGTTAGGTTTCATATATAAGCTCATATAATTAATAACTGATGTTATCAAATCACAATAAAATCTAATTCTCAAGAATAAGTATCAAATATTACAAACTTTTTAGTATGTATTTATTTTTTTCTTGTTAAATTGATAGACCTAGTGAAGTCATTTGGCTATTGCATCCTAGAAGGAATGACTTGAATGGTCACTAAAATAATATTGAGGTTGAAACTTGCCTGATACAAAAATCATTAAAGCAATCAAATTACTGATGCTGGCTGTACCAGTAATGTTTTACAACATAGCGAATGCTCAGGTTAATACTTCTGCCAGAGAAGCATCGGTCTTAACTGATGAATTTACAAATAATCCGTTTCGAGATCCTGATATAATTTACCTAGAAGCAGATTCACTAATTAATAATGAAAACGATGGTATATTAATAGCATCCGGCCAGGTAATTGGTAAATATCAAGAAAGAACTTTAAGAGCAGAAAAAGTAGTATACACACTTGCCACTGGCGTGGTTATTGCAAGTGGAAACGTAGTGCTAATTGACCCTAATGGTTCAACACAATATGCAAGCAAACTAGAGCTTTCTAATGAACTCGAAACTGGCACTGCTACTGATTTTACAGCTCGTCAGATTGGAAACGGTTTAACATCTGCAGCTTTTGCGACACGAACAGAAAATGGAGAGATAGAGCTTTATAATGCTTACTACACCGCCTGCAAGCTATGTAAGGAGA
>JABGVR010000020.1 GCA_018645985.1 Hellea sp.
CATGGGGATGATACCACAATTAAAGTATTAGCTCCCGGTCTTGGAAGGACTAGGATAGGCAGGCTCTGGGTTTATGTTAAAGATGGCCGCCCTCATGGCGACAAGGATGCTCCAGCGGTATGTTATTATTATAGCCCTGATAGGAAAGGTGAAAGACCAGAGGCGCATTTGGAAAACTACCAAGGAGTATTGCATGCAGATGCTTATGCTGGATATGATAGATTATATCCGTAAGCGTCAATTTCTCTGCACTCTATGATGCAGCTAAATCGCTTGCATCTATGTTGTATGGTAGGATTGCACGTAATTCTCCTTTGTTTTTTGCTTTGCGAATATTTTCAAATAAATATCGTAAATAATCATATGTGTTCACATTATTTGCTTTGCAGGTTTCGATTATGCTGTAAATAATGCTACTTGCTTCAGCTCCTTTTTGGGATTTGCTAAAAAGCCAATTTTTGCGGCCGATTACAAATGGTTTAATTGCTCGCTCACAATCATTATTATCAATTCTAATTCTACCATCCTCCAAGTAGGCAATCAGCTTTGCCCACTGATTCAGAGGGTAGCCAATTGCCTTACCCAATATACTTGTTGGTGGTGCTTGGTCTTTATAGTGTAATAGTTTTTTATGCAATTCTTCTATTATAGGCTTTGATTCCTTTTGTCTTGTTTGATAAATTTCATCGTCATTTAGGTCTGTGATTTTCTTTTCAATGTTATATAATTTACCTATAATATCAACTACATCCGAGGCTATGCCTTTATTCTTGGTTACTTTAACAATATCCATAAATTTACGGCGAGCATGAGCCATACAGCCAACTCCAGTGACGCCGGTCTTTTCATGCAATTCATTATAACCAGAGTATCCATCGCATTGATGATATCCTTTGAACTCTTTTAAGAAATTACTAGCGGCTTCTCCTGTCCTTGATCGATTATATTCATAAACTATAGCTCTGTTGGTTCTTGTTCCACTCATATGAAGCCACATATAATTTTTGCTTTTATCGTCATTTAAAACATTAATCGTTGTCTCGTCACTACATGCATAAGTGGCTTTGTTAATATCCTCTTTTAGCAAAGCGATTATAGGCTTGAATAAATCCGCGCCGGCTAACAGCCAATTTGACATTGTAGCACGCGATAAGCTCACTCCTAATCTTTGCCATATACGCTCTTGTCTATATAAAGGAGAATGATCATCAAATTTTTGAGTGCAAATATGAGCAAGTAAATTAGAAGTAGCTATCGATTTATTAAGTGGGGTAAATTCTGGCGGTGCTCTTTTAATAACTTCCTCACAAGACTTACATGCATATTTATAACGCACATGTTCTTTGACTATTACTTTAGCTGGAATAATATCTAACTGCTCAGAGATATCAGAGCCAATATGCACCAGCTCAGAACCGCATTTACATTGCAATTCTTCTTGTTCTAGCTTATGTATAATTTTCTCGCGCGGCAGATCTTTTGGGAGCCCTTTGCGTCCACCTTTCTTATGAGTGCCAGGCTTAAGGGCTTTTTGCTTATCTTCTGACGCTACTGGATCTTCTTCGTCTTGTGCGTAAGTTTCCGCCTCGTTAAATAACAAACTCATTTGCTCTATATGAGAAACCCTGGACTTCTCGGAGCGTTTGCCATAAATAGAATTTTTTAATAACGCGCAATAATGCTTAGACATGGCAAGCTCCGTTTCGAGCCACTCTGCCTTTTTAGATAATGATTTATTGCTGGTTTTGAGTTCTACTATATTTACTTCAAGCTCAGAATTCTTAAACTTAAGGGCATTAACTTGGGCCTCTAATTCCGCTATATTACTCTTGAAGATTATCGAATTCATTGGCTCTTTATGCTATCAATTTATAACCCAGATAATAGCACAAAACCGTTGATATGTATAGCATTAAAGCTTTTTATTCCTAATAAAACGCAGTATATTTTAAAGATTTAAACCCAGTGATTTTATCAATATCTAGCCCGTCAAATAACCATCTTAATTGATCATGAGTAATAGACCGAACTGACAATAAATTTGGAATTTTAAACTTCTCTTTCTCAAGTCTTTTATAAAGCAGAGTAAAACCATTCTTATCCCAATAGAGCATTTTTAATTTGTCGTGCTTTTTATTGCAAAATATATAAATACTCCCATCAGCGGGATTTAAACTCAAAATATCTGATACAATAATAGATAAACCATCTATTGATTTGCGCATATCTACAACTTTATTATAAAGCATTATCTTGCAATTATTTGGCAGCATGTAATATCTCCATAATAGCTTTAAGCTCGAGATATCTGCAACCAGAAATAAATTCTATCACTACTCCAGAATTACTGCTGATCCTAATCTTCGAGGTGATATTAGATAAATTTTCTTTATCTGATGCCTCGTCCTTATTAATTACTAGGTGAGTAAATGCAGATTCTTCAGATATCAATTCTTCTTGAGATAAAAAATGTTGCCTCCATTTATAAACTTGCCCCTTGCTCACCTGGTGTAACTTGCAAAAACATGCGCGGGTCACTGACCTTGACTCGTATTGTGCAATTAATGTTTTCCACTCTGATTCAGTGCGATTTAATATTTCTTTTGACATGCCCTCCTCTTATTTTGTTAAGAGAAATTCTATATCATAGTTTTTTGTATTTGTTAGATGCAGGAAAATTGACGCTTACTTACATGGAAAGTTTTTTATGTTAAATATACTTTATACACTACGTTATTTGATTTTGTAGATCAATGCTATACG
>JABGVR010000126.1 GCA_018645985.1 Hellea sp.
CTATTGTAATACTGTTCCAACAGCAGGAGGAGGAACGCATGAAGCAGGACTAAGGGCAGCAATTACAAAAGGTTTAAGGGCTTATGCTGAAATTGCAGGATTTGGAAAAAAAGTAGCTCACGTTACTCCAGATGATGTTATGTTTGGAGCTGGTGCCCTTGTATCTTGTTTTATAAAAAACCCAGAATTTCAAGGGCAGACTAAAGACAGGTTATCCAATACTGAAGCAACGCGTATGGTAGAAAATGCAGTCAGAGATCCCTTTGATCACTGGCTTGCAAGTTCTCCAAAAGATGCTTCTAAATTATTAGAATGGGCTATTGAACGGGCTGATGAGCGAGTAAAAAGAAGAAAAGCAAGAGATGTCCGTCGTAAAACGGCTACAAAGAAATTGCGGCTGCCAGGTAAACTAGCGGATTGTTCTCGCAAAGGATCAAAAGATACTGAAATTTTTATTGTCGAGGGAGACTCTGCAGGCGGGTCAGCAAAACAAGCAAGAAGTAGAGAAACACAAGCAATATTACCACTAAAAGGAAAAATTTTAAATGTCGAATCTGCTACAATTTCAAAAATACAGGCTAACAATGAAATAAACGACTTATGCACTGCCTTAGGTGTTGGTATTGGTAAAAAATTTGAACTTGATGACCTTCGTTATGAAAGAGTTATAATTATGACTGACGCTGATGTTGATGGGGCACATATTGCTGCTTTATTAATCACATTTTTTTATCGTTATACACCTGGCTTAATAAATGCAGGAAGGCTCTATATGGCTATGCCCCCACTTTATAAGATGGTACAAAAAAATAGGACTGAATACGCCATAGATGATGCACATAGAGAAGAGCTCATGAAAACAATATTCAACAGCAATGCAAAAGTAGACATTAGCCGCTTTAAAGGTCTAGGGGAAATGAACCCTGCACAACTAAAATCTACAACAATGAGTCATAAATCTCGACAACTAGCAAGAATTACGGTTGACCGAGAAGAAATAACGACAACGGAAAGCTTAGTAGAAACGCTGATGGGAAAACGCGCAGATTTACGTTTTGAATTTATTCAAGAACACGCAAAGTTTTTGGATAAAGCCAGTACCTAAATTAAAAGTTTAATTGCAAGCCAATACCCAGACATCATATACCGAATGGTCCAATGCACTGATTGCTGGACTGCTAGATAGCATCCAGCCTGAGAATACACGTTCCTGTTTGCCATCTTCTCGCTGGCTACCAAGTTTTAAATCATCAATTTGAATAAAAGCATAAGTTTCAGGAATTTCTTCCGGTGGGGTTTTTTGACAATTTTTCACAGAAATTATGAGTGAACCATACCGAAGTTCATCGCCAACTGCTACTCTATAGTCTTCGGTTATAGCAGTAACTTTGTCCAATGTGCGCAGCATAACATGTTTTCCTTGCGTGTTAGCTGAATAGGCAAATGTAGATAATAACAAAAAAGTATTAAATAATACAAAAATAAATAATACAAGTCTAGTCATCGGGACTCCAAGATTCATAATCTGATGCAGTTTTTGATCGCTTGCCACCTCGGGCAAGCGAGCCTTTTGGTCTATAAGCATGAACAGTTCCTGTTAGGTTTGGCTGATGCTCTTTTTGCCAATCATGCATTTTTTCAATATTTGTTGGAGCTTTGTCCCTGGTATAGTTTAACCATCCCTGCCATTCAGGAGGAACTCTTGATGCATCAGCATAGCCTGTGTATGTAACCCAGCGGCGGAGTCGGCCGTCATATGCGTTAGATTTTTGCTCAAAATACTTATTTCCATATTCATCAGATCCTACTGCACGTGCTTTTCTTCGAATTTGCAAATTCGTACCTATAGTAGAACCGTTCCACCAAGTAAAAATTCGTTTCAAAAATGACATAAGCTTACCTAACAATTTGCTCTAATAGTATTTATAACATAACTGTAACTTCTAAATCACATAGAGGGCTTGATAGCAAAGCACAAGAAAGATATCTAGAACTTATGCCAATTGCTAATTTAAATCGTTGCATTATTTCATTGTCAGGAGATGGAGTTTCTGAATGGCTGGAAAGCTTGATCACAAAAAATTTATCTTCCGATATTTCATTCTCTGCACTATTAACACCTCAAGGGAAAATCATATCAGACTTTTTTATAACAAAATCCTATGGAAAATTAATTATAGATGCACCCAAAAAAAATAAAGAAGTCCTAATTAAAAGATTAAATATATATAAGCTTCGAGCACCGGTAATAATTGAAGATATAACTGAAAGAATGAACGTATATGCTTTATGGGGTATCAAAAATAGCCCTGGTTTGACAGACCCTCGTAAAATTGCACTTGGTACAAGATTATTAACTGCAGATTACCATGAAACTACAGGTGATTATGATACTCATAGGCTTTCACTGGGGATTGTTGATAGCGAATGGGATTTTGAAACTGGAACAACATTTCCAGCAAATTCCAACATGGATTTAATGAATGGCGTTGATTTTAAAAAGGGGTGTTTTGTCGGGCAAGAGGTTGTAAGTCGCATGAAGCGAATGACTGAAGTAAAAAAAAGAATGCGAAGCGTGGAATTAACTAAAGAAGCTACAGCTGGTGACAAAATTATATGTGGAGGTAGAGTGGTTGGTAATCTTGTTCATGTAAATAAAAATTATGCCATGGCAGTCATAAGGTTCGAAAGACTAAAAAATAGTGAAAAATCAATCACAGTAAATAATGAAAAAATAAATATTCTGGAGAGTTGTTTTGAATAATAACCTTATTCAAATTCGTAGAAATGACCCTAAATCTCTTGATAGATTTGCAATGCTTAATGCGACATGGATAGAGGATATGCACTTCTTAGAAGAAAGTGATAAATTAATGATAGCTAAACCAGAAATATATATACAGAATGGAAATCATGTTTTTTCAGCACACCTTGGTCAACTAGTGATTGGAGCAGTCGCACTAAAGAAGCATAAAAATAACAAGTATGAACTCACGAAGATGGCAGTAGATGAAAGCTATCGTAACAATGGTGTAGGTCAAAAATTAATTACCGAACTTGAAAGATATGCAAAAGAAAATATGGGTTTAAAGTATCTTTTCTTACTATCAAACACAAGAAATGAGTCAGCTCTGAGGCTTTACAAAAGAAATGGCTGGAAAGTTAATCACGAAGGCCCTCATGCAGTCTATTCACGAGCTAATATTGGGATGGAAAAATTTCTCTAAGTACACTACATAAAGTAAACTATCAGTTTTGACTTACACTAAAATCCCTAATTTAACCAGATGTGACTGGGTCCCGCCAAATGATAAAATTTATACACATTATCATGATAAGGAATGGGGTCGCCCAATTAAATGTGAGAAAGAGCTTTTCTCTAAACTTATACAAGAGGGACAACAAGCGGGATTATCATGGAGTACTGTGCTTCATAAACGACAAAACCTATTATTAGCTTATGATAATTTTGACCCCGATATTTTATCAGGGTATGACAACTCTGATTATGAAAGACTTATGACAGACCCTAAAATTATAAGATCAAAGTTAAAAGTAAATGCAGCGGTTTTTAATGCTAAAATTTTTATTCATATGCGAGATAAAGAGAAAATAAATTTCAGTGATTATCTTTGGGGATTTATAGACTACAAACCCATCCAAAATAATTGGTATGGAAGCGGAGATATTCCAAGCCACAACAGTTTATCAGTTTCGATTGCAGCTGACCTAAAAAAACGTGGTTTCAAGTTTGTTGGCCCAGTGATTATTTATGCTTTTATGCAAGCAGTCGGTATGATCAATGATCATACGTTAGGTTGCTTTGCAAATGAAGTGTGTAAAGATTTAAGTTAGTTGCACTTTTTTATAATCTGATAATGCACAAATTAAAAAATCTTTAAACTTGAAAGGCTTTAATTTAATGTCATGTTCTATTTTATATAAAAATAATCAAAAGGGTATCTAATGAAAGCCGTTATAAGTTCAACAGGTCTATGGACTCCAGAAGAGTCTATTACAAATGAAGAGTTAGTTGAAAGTTTTAATGCTTATGTTGATATATGGAACTCAAAAAACTCATCCTCTATAATTGATGGAAAAAAACTAGAGTTAACTTATTCAGATGCCGGTTTTATTGAAAAAGCATCCGGGGTAAAATCACGTTATACAATTTCAAAAAAATCAATCTTAGATCCAAATATAATGGCGCCAAGAATTCCAAAAAGAAAAAATTCTGAGCCCTCTATACTGGCAGAAATCGGCTTTAAAGCTGCACAAGATGCTTTAACTAAAACAAACCGTAATCCAAAGGATATTGATGCAATTATATGTGCATGTTCAAACCTTCAACGCGGTTATCCGGCTATCGCAGTTGAAATACAAAATTTACTTGGTGCCCAAGGGTTTGCATTTGATATGAATGTGGCATGCTCATCTGCTACTTTTGGGATCGAAACAGCAAGGTGTCTTATCAGCGGTGGACAAGCAAAGACAGTACTTGTAATAAATCCAGAAATTTGCACTGCACATCTAAACTTTAAAGACAGGGATTCACATTTCATTTTTGGAGACGTTGCCACGGCTACCCTAATTGAGTCAGATGAAGTTTGTGAAAAAGAACACTGGGAAATAATTAGTTCCAAGTTAATAACTGAATTTTCTAATAATATTAGAAACAATTTTGGATTTCTAAATCATTGCGCCCCAGAGGACGATGGCATGATAGGGGAACGTGGAAAAAGGGGTTTAACAGACAAACTTTTTGTACAAAATGGGCGTAGTGTTTTTAAAGAAGTAATACCAATAGTTGCTAACATGATAATAGAAGAGTGTGATAAGAATAATCTCCAACCAGACTGCCTTAAAAGGTTATGGCTTCATCAAGCAAACCTGTCGATGAATCAGCTAATTGCAAAGAAAGTATTAGGAAAAACATATGCAAAAGAAAAAACTCCTATAGTTTTAGATGAATATGCTAATACCAGTTCTGCTGGATCAATAATTGCATTCCATAAATACAACTCAGATTTTAAAAATGGTGATATAGGTTTAATTTGTAGTTTTGGTGCTGGTTATTCAGCTGGCGCAATATTTGTTAAAAAAAATGGCTGAAAATACCAAGTCTAAAAGGGCTTGGCAGCGTATGTTATCTGGAAGGCGTTTGAACTTAATTGACCCTTCACCACTCGATATAGAGATTGAAGATATCGCGAGAGGTTTATCTCGTGTTGCAAGATGGAATGGTCAAACAGCTGGTATTTACGCCTTTAGCGTTGCGGAGCACAGCATATTGGTTGAAAAGATATTCAAAATACAGAACCCTAATTCAACTCCGAATGATCAGTTAGCAGCTCTATTACATGATGCAGCTGAATATGTAATTGGCGATATGATTAGTCCGTTCAAAGCAGCGCTGGGATTAAACTATAAATCTTTCGAGACCCGGTTGGAAGAAGCAATAAATATAAGATTCGGCCTTCCTTCAATTAAAAACACTGCATTAAAGAAAAAAATTAAACAATCTGATCTCTATTCAGCTTGGTTTGAAGCAACTCAAATTGCCGGGTTTACTATACCCGAAGCTAATAAATTTTTTTTAAAGCCCCCCTTTTCGGTAAATATAAAGATCAAACCTGTTGCTGTGGAATTTGCGGAAAAAGCTTTTTTAAATCGTTTCAATGAACTAAATAAGATTAACAATTAATAGAAATTATCTTATTAAATATTGGATATAAATATTTATCACCTTTATAGGCTATTAAGGATTGGGAGCATAAGATGGAAAACAAACTCAACAACTGGGAAAATGGTCGCTGGATTGGCCAGACCCTAGAGGTTGAAAATGGAGTTTGTGCTTTACCTGCTAATAAAGAATATAAACTAGATTACAATGATGATGTAAAACTAGCTACTGATCATTTATATGCTGGTGTATCAAATTTTATTCCTAAATTTGAATGGCCAGCGTATGCTCCTTTAGTACACGCAATAAATACCTTAAAAAAAGATAAAAATGCAGTGATATTGGCACATAATTATATGACCCCAGATATATTTGGACTCATAGGGGACTACACAGGTGACAGCTTAGGCCTGGCAGTAGAAGCGACAAAAACAAATGCTAGTATAATAGTTCAAGGTGGAGTTCATTTCATGGCGGAAACCTCTAAAATTTTGTGTCCTGAAAAGCGAATACTTATACCCTCTTTAAGAGCAGGATGTTCTCTAGCGTCCTCTATCACTGGGGAGGATGTAAAACTTATCAAAAAGAAATACCCAGGTCTTCCGATAGTTACTTACGTGAATACATCGGCAGACGTGAAGGCAGAGTCTGATATATGCTGTACATCATCGAATGCAGTAGCAATAGTTGAATATATAGCAAAAAAATGGAATGTTGATAAAGTTATAATGCTTCCGGATGAGTATTTAGCTAAAAATGTAGCTAAACAAACCCCTATAGAAGTTATAGCATGGCACGGTCGCTGTGAAGTTCACGCAAGATTTTCTTCTAGTGACATTAAAGATATGCGAGAAGAAAACCCGGGTGTTGTTGTTTTAGCACATCCAGAGTGTCCTCCTGATGTGGTTTCAGAGTCAGATTTCACTGGATCTACGAAAGCCATGAGCGACTACGTATCCAAAAATAAACCAAAAAATGTTATACTACTTACTGAATGCTCAATGTCTGATAACGTTGCAATGCAGAATCCTGAAACTAAGTTTGTTAGACCATGCAATCTATGTCCTCATATGAAAAGAATTACATTAGAAAACATATATGAGTGCCTCAGGAATGAAAAATATGAAATTACTTTATCTGAAGCCCTAAGAAAAAAAGCACATAAAGCAGTCATGGATATGATAAATGTCGATTTTGACCCTCTTAAGGGACACTTTGATCCCAGTTTGTCGGCAACTAACGTCAAGGTTATTTAAGAAATGGGACTCGGTAGTTATGAGTCAAAGAGATTACCTAGTGGTTCTGTTTTAGTAATTGGTGCTGGTCTTGCTGGGCTATATCTAGCTCTAAAATTGTTCCCTAGAAAAGTTTATGTTCTAACCTCAAAACGCTCATCTAAAGGCGCAGCTTCTGCATGGGCCCAAGGAGGAATAGCTGCTGCTTTATCAAAAAATGACTCTATAGAACTCCATAAAAACGATACAATTAAAGCCGGTGATGGGTTAGTTGACCCGGAAATAGCAAAGATACTTGCCTCAGAGGGACCTGGCTGCGTTCATGATTTAAGCGCTCTAGGGGTTCCATTTGATAAAAATAGCGACGGAGAGTTATCTCTTTCTTTAGAGGCAGCTCACTCAACAGCCCGGGTTGCAAGAGTTAAAGGTGATACAAGTGGAGCAGAAATCATTAAAGTAATGGTATCGCGCGCTCAAGAAGCAGAACACATTACTGGAATTATTGGGTGGAGGGCAGAAAGTCTTCTAACTGACAATAATGGTGGGGTAACAGGAACTTTAGCAAGAAGGGATGATGGCGCAATTCTTAGTATTGAGGCTGATATTACCGTTTTGGCGACAGGCGGTATTGGAGGACTTTTCTCAGTTACCACAAATCCTAGGACTGCTCGAGGAGATGCATTAGGCATGGCTGCAGTAGTTGGTGCGCAAATGCGTGACTTAGAATTTGTTCAATTTCACCCTACAGCTATTGACATAGGTCGCGACCCCGCACCTCTAGCCACGGAGGCATTAAGAGGACAAGGGGCTATTTTAACTGACTCCAATGGTATTCGTTTTATGGATAAATATCATAAAAAAGGTGAGTTAGCACCACGGGATGATGTAGCAAGATCTATTTTTTTAGAAATAGAGTCTGGAAAACAAGCATTTTTAGATTGTAGAAAAGCTATAGGTGATAAATTCCCAATAAATTTTCCAACTGTTTTCGACAGTTGTATGGATGCAGGAATAGACCCCCGAAATCAACTAATACCAATTGCTCCTGCAGTTCACTACCACATGGGAGGTATTGCTACGGACAGTTACGGACAGACTAACCTCAATGGTCTTCTAGCTGTTGGGGAATGTAGCGCTGTTGGGGTTCATGGTGCCAATCGACTTGCAAGCAATTCTCTACTTGAAGCAATCGTATTCGGAGATCGAGCAGCACGATATATCAATGGAAAAAATTGGGAGAATAAACACTCGCAAAAAATTAAAACACAACCATGGCTATCCATGGGTAAAGAGGTAAGTCACTCCCTAAGAAAAGCTATGACATTAAATTGTGGTGTACAGAGAAATGATAAAAAGTTAAACACACTTATTAATCATATAAATTATTTAATAGAAAAAGTTGGGCCTGCTAACCCACTAGTCGCATCAAAGATGATAGCATCATGTGCCTTAGCCAGAGAGGAATGTCGGGGTGCCCATTACCGAGATGATTTTAATTTTACAAAGAAAAATGCAAAATCAAGCTATATAACTTACGACATGTTGGATTAAAAATGAAATATAACCTAGACGTTCCTCCCTCAATAATTGAACCAATAGTACGCTTAGCGCTTAATGAAGACTTTGGTAACTATGGCGATATTACATCATCACTATTAGTACCAAAGTCAGCTCAAAATAAATTATACATAAGATCACGCTCTGACGGTATTATTTCAGGCTTACAGCCTGCAAGGATGACATATGAATTAATAGATAGCACAGTAAAGTTCACTCCTAGATTAAAAGATTCTGAGTCTGTTAAAAAAGGAGATTTAATTGCAATTGTAGAGGGCTCAGCACTCTCTTTATTAGCAGGTGAAAGAATTGCTCTAAACTTTATGGGTAGGTTGTCAGGAATAGCAACATTAACGGCTAAATATGTAGCCCTCGTAAAGGGTACAAATACAAGAATTGCAGCTACAAGAAAAACAACACCTGGTTTAAGGGCTCTCGAAAAACAAGCAGTGTTAGCTGGTGGGGGCTTTACTCACCGCGGGAGCCTATCATCAAGTATAATGATCAAAGACAATCATGTAGCTTTTGCTGGTGGTATGGAAAATGCTTTAAATACCATAAATAAAAATGCAGACCACATGGCACGTATCAATATTGAAGTGGATAAGATAGATCAACTTGATGTAGTGCTCAAATACAGTCCCGATGTGATTCTATTGGATAATATGAGTACAGAAAATTTATCTCGTGCAGTAAGAATTATCAGATCATGCGATAGTTGCTCTCCAAAAATTGAAGCCTCAGGTAATGTCAGCTTAAGTAAAGTGGAGAGTATAAGCAAAACTGGAGTTGATATAATTTCAATAGGTTCGCTTACGCATAGTTCTCAAAACTTTGATTTAGGAATGGATTCTAACTAAAAGCTGATTTCCTTATCAAAGGTTATGTTTCCAGGACTTACAAGGCTCACATGAGCAATCCGGGAGTTCCAATCAATGTCCATTAAGCCATAGTTAGGTTCATATTGCATCGGAGTAGTACGGTAAGGGCCTGACTCTATACTCGTATCATTATTTTTTGATCGCCAGTAACTTCCAGGCAAATTCAATGATGATGAGGTAACCTCATGAATTTTAAAAGGGGCTAAGTCTTCACGTTCATAAAATGCGCCGGCATGCCGGTCTCCCGAAAGAATAATTAAATTTTCAACATTTGTGTCTTTGATTAATTTGTAGAGCTTATTTCTTTCATACGGCATAGTCCTCCACGCTTCCCAGCCATGGCCATCAGCAATTACTTGTATTGTACTCACAAGGATACGCAGGTCAGCAGGCTTTTCAAGCTGTTCCTTGAGCCATGACCACTGCTCTAATCCCAGTAATGTTCCTTTCTCTGATGTCGAGGGAATATATCTTTCTTTCCCTGGAGCATTATATTGATCCGTAGGCGTCAATTCTGTTCTGAAGCTCCTAGTATCTAGCATTATGATTTGAATTCTTTGTCCCTTTTGGCCTAGGGTTTTTGAAGCATAAATACCCTGCCTTTGATAACGTACATCTCCGGGCGGAATATTCCAGGCTTTTAGGAACAGGTTTTTTGATTTTTCCTTAAACTTATAAGATGCCCCACCATCATTTAATCCATAGTCATGATCATCCCATGTTGGAATTACAGGAACTTGGTCACGGAATTTTTTAAATTGTCTACTTTGTGCTAACTCTTGATAGGCAGCCTGCATTTTGGGCATATTGGGGTCATCAAAAATAGGGTCTTTATAGTAGGCATCACCATAAACATTATCACCCATAAAAATAAAGGCATCAGGTTTTTCAGCAGCAATATTATTCCATATTGATTGGTCTTTTTTCTCTGATAGACACGACCCAAAACTTAAACGGGTTATAATTTCTGGAAGAGCTTTTGAGGACATAGAAATGATTTCCGCATCATTTCGTTCTAAGCTTACTTTGGTTTTTGAATTATCATCAATCTCGCTTTTACAGCCTTGCAAAATTGCACTAATTATAATTAATTTAATAAAAAATTTTAATGTTGGGAAAGCATACATAATATTGTTCTTTTAAAGGTGTCTTGAGCTAGTTTAGTATAACTAATTTAGTTTAACGTTGCAAAGTGTATAAGTTGAAAATACCAAACAAAATTTGAAGAGATTATACTAATCAGATATCTCGCGAAACTTGAACCTATAAAACATATGACTCCCTATTTTCCTAGTTGGTTTAAGATCATTTATCCAGGGAGGACTGATATCAACGGTATGGTAATGTGTAGAACTTTCAGTAAATGGCCTAACGCCACCTATCATAATTAATTTAGCTATATTTTGTGATCTTTTCCAATTTTTTTCTTCAATTTCGCCAGAAATTGAACCGTCACATGTAAAGCTAAACTGACACCCCGTTTTACGATCTGACCCCTGAAAAACAACTTCACATATTGTATTAGGAAAATGCTTAGATTTCCGTCTATTCAAAATAACTTCAGCAACAGCTTTTTGTCCAATTAAGCTCTCTGATCTAGCCTCATAATATATTGCCTCAGATAAACACTGATGCTGCTCTATTGCTGATTTATAATTATAAAAATAGCTTCTTTGAAAACTAGAGTGAAGATCCAGAATATTACTTTTCCTGTACTTGTTATTCAAATAATTTTTATTTTGAAGTGATTTAGCTTTTATAGCCCAAAAGTTTTCTTCTCTTTTTTGAAGAGAATTTTTAGATATTACAGGAAAAGTAAAAAAAGCAACAGTAAAACAAATTACCACAATAGCCCAAGGGAGTAAGGTATAACTTTTTAAGTTCATAAAGTTTCCTTTATGTCTACAGTAAGATCACAGTTAGAAATTTCTATAAAAATCAGTTTATGCTCTCTTGGATAATATAGCCGCTTGGGCAGCTGCTAACCTAGCGATCGGAACGCGATAAGGCGAACAAGAGACGTAATCTAATCCCAGGTTGTGGCAAAATTCTATTGAAGAGGGGTCTCCTCCATGCTCACCGCATATACCTAACTTAATATCACTTCTTGTTTTTCTTCCTTTTGAAGTAGCAATATTGATTAATTGACCAACACCATCTTGATCGAGTGTAACAAAAGGGTCTTTTTCAATAATACCCGCCCTTACATAATCTGGTAAGAATTTACCGGCGTCATCACGTGAAAGGCCATAAGTTGTTTGAGTAAGGTCATTTGTTCCAAAGCTGAAGAATTCCGCATGGTGAGCAATCTCCCCTGCAAGCAATGCGGCTCTCGGTAGCTCAATCATTGTGCCTATTGAATAGTTTTTAGCGCCAATTTTATCTGCTAATTTTTTGATGATATTACATAATATTTCTAATTCTTCAGGTGAAGAAACTAACGGTATCATTATTTCAGCATTAAGTTCTTTTCCGGTTTCACCCTCAACTATAATCTGAGCTTCAAATATTGCTCTAGCCTGCATTTCATAGATCTCAGGATATGATATTCCAAGTCTACAGCCACGGTGACCCAGCATGGGATTAGTCTCTGCAAGCTCTCTTGAACGCAACATAAGTTCTTTTTTTGGCAAACCCAAGGATTTGGCAACTGATATAATATCGTCTTCTGTATGTGGTAAAAATTCATGCAAAGGAGGGTCCAATAATCGGATAGTACATGGACGACCTTCCATTATTCTGAATATAGCAGCAAAATCTTCACGCTGTACTGGTAAGATTTTTGCCAGTGCGTCTTGTCTTCCCTTTTTATTAGATGCTAAGATCATTTCACGAAAATGGGCTAACCGGTTTTCTTCAAAAAACATATGCTCGGTTCTGCATAATCCAATCCCCTCCGCACCAAAATCCTTAGCAGTTGTAACATCCAGGGGGGTTTCTGCATTAGCCCTTATCCGAAGGGTTCTTGCAGTGTCAGCCCAATTCATAATTTTTGAAAAATCACCAGATAATTCAGGTTGCATCATATCAACCGAACCGAAGAATACTTGGCCTGTTGCTCCATCAATTGTTAAGGTATCTCCTCTTTTGACAACCCTATTCATTACTGAAAACTCTTTAGCTTCATAGTTAATACGGATATCTCCAGCTCCGGAAACACACGGTCTACCCATACCCCTAGCAACAACTGCCGCATGCGATGTCATTCCCCCTCTAGCAGTTATAATAGCTTCAGCAGCATGCATTCCGTGAATATCTTCTGGACTAGTTTCTGTTCGAACTAATATAACTTTTTTACCAGCTTTTTTTAATTCTTCAGCTTCATCAGAGTCAAATACCACTTCCCCAATGGCTGCCCCTGGAGACGCAGGCAGACCCATGGTAAGTAGATCCCTTTTTGCATTCGGATCAAGTGTTGGATGTAATAATTGGTCCAGTGATAAGGGGTCAATACGTAATAGCGCGTCATCACTGGAAATTTGTCCTGATAATGCCATATCAACTGCTATTTTAAATGCTGCTTTCGCGGTCCTCTTACCTGAACGCGTCTGAAGTAGCCAAAGTTTCCCTCTCTCAACTGTGAATTCAATATCCTGCATATCCTTGTAATGATTTTCTAATGTCTCAAAGGTTTCGGAAAGCTCAGCGAACACCTTGGGAAAAGACTCTTCCATAGACAGGCTTTCTTCTCCCATTTCTAAACGGGCTACCTTAGTCAAAGCTTGTGGAGTCCTTATTCCAGCTACAACATCTTCTCCCTGTGCGTTTATTAAATACTCACCATAATAACTTTTTTCTCCATTAGATGGATTCCGAGTAAATGCCACACCAGTTGCTGATGTATCACCCATATTTCCAAACACCATTGCTTGAATATTTACTGCAGTTCCCCAAGCAGCGGGTATGCTATTAAGTCGACGATAAACAACAGCGCGTTCATTCATCCAACTTCCAAAAACAGCATCAACTGCTCCTTGCAGTTGCTTCATAGGATCCTGTGGGAATTGATAGCCTAATTCACGAACCACAGCAGTTTTATATTTATCAATGATAACTGCCCAATCATCAGCAGAAAGCTCTGTATCAAAATTGTAGCCTTGGTTATCTTTATAGATTTCTAATATATCTTCAAATGTGTGGTGATGTACACCTAATACAACATCAGAATACATTGTAATAAAGCGTCTATAACTATCCAACGCAAAGCGTCTATCACCTGAAAGTTTTGCTAAACCTTCAACAGTTTCGTCATTTAAACCAAGGTTTAAAACTGTGTCCATCATACCAGGCATTGATGCACGCGCACCTGAACGCACAGATAACAATAATGGATTTGAACTACTTCCGAATAACTTTCCTGTTATTTTCTCTATAATTTTCAAGCCATCATCGGTTTGAGTACTAAGGTCGTCAGGGTATTTATTACCATTATCATAAAAGCTAGTACATACATCTGTAGATAAGGTAAAACCTGGAGGAACTGGCAATCCAAGGGATGCCATCTCTGCTAAGTTGGCTCCCTTGCCTCCAAGTAAATTTTTCATCGCTGTATTGCCTTCAGCTTGCCCTCCGCCGAAAGAATAAACCCATTTTGTCATGAACTATGACCCCTATATTTTAACCCGTAATAGCATCAAAATCAGCTATTTCTAGGGCAGTATCACGTAACATAATTAAAAGTCTAAGGTTGTTTGCCCGTATATCTGGGTTTTCATCGTTTACCTTTACTTCA
>JABGVR010000021.1 GCA_018645985.1 Hellea sp.
AAAGATTTTTACTTTACCGCAGGGATGCTCAAGGGAGCGTTGGCAAGAGGTGGAGGCGAGAAATGAGTTCAAACCTTTGCCGACCAATTGTCCATATAGGTTTAGGAAAAACTGCAACAACTTCGTTGCAGCGAAATGTTTTCCCGAATATTCCAAGTATAAGAGATGAAGTCATATATAATGATAAAGCGTTGCTTGCTCAGCTGCATCATCGAAACGTTATGACGCCGAAAGAGGAGGAAATATTTCAAACTGCATTCCGCTCAGTTAAAAACTTTATATCTGATGAGGCTTTAGGTGACTGGAATCCAAGGAACTGGAAAGTAGCAGCAGAGAAGAATTTAAGGCTATTTGGACATAACACGACAATTGTTATCACTGTAAGACAAACGGAAAGCTATCTTTGCAGTGTGTATCAGCAAATGGTGCACGCAGGAAATGTTTGGAGTCCAGTCGAGTTTTTTGTGAACCGTGCAGAGTTTGATCGTATGATACCTTTTTTACCTCCATTAGGCTTGATCAAATTTGACGTTGATAGTTTTGACTTGGAATTATTGTATCAACTGTACTCAGAAAGATTTAAAAAGGTAGTCATAGTTCCACTTTCAGCCGTGAATGAACTCGAGTTTGCAAAGAAAATATTTAATTTAAATGATGAAGAGTTGAATTTTCTTAAGTCAAAAATGAAAACCGGAAGGATTTACAATCGATCTTACTCAAAGAGCGCAATGGCATTAACAATGAAACGCGAAGAACTTCTGAATAGTATAGGTTTGATGTCCTCGGGTACCGCCGCTCGAGAGATTATAAATCGCACAGATAGTGCGCTTCGAGATTTAACGTTTGTTGAGAAGTTACGCAGTTTTCCTTGGCGCATCATTAAGAGAATTTTAAGAGCGCTGCGTTGGAGGGCTTTTATACAAAAGTGCTTCGATAGGATTGTTCCCTACAAAAAGTATAACCTTCCAGATAATATATACAGAAATAGGGAGCTCGCTAGAAAGAATGATAATTTCATAAAGACATTTGAATGACAGCCACCAAGCTCTGAAAGCACAATGCTTTTAGCTAATAAGGAGGCTGTTATGACTGCACTTGATACACTGAATTTCGTTGCTTTTAATTCACTCGCTAACAACAACCCTATTGTAGTTCGTCGCTGTAAGCTGATTGCAAAGATTGATGATTAAATCCAACTTGCAGCAACTAAAGACTACACACCTACTCAACTTTCATCCAGAGAAGAGCGGTGAAACAGGGCTTGAAATATTTAAGAACTTTTTGCGATAAAAGATGAAATGACAAAAATTAAAAAAATCCTATTTGTTTATGGGCCAGTTAGGCAAAAGGATATTGACGCTGCCATAGTATCACGCGATATCGATGTCGTGTATTGCTATAATGTAGGCATTGTCGATATGGGGCGGTTGAGGACACACTTTGGCTCGTCTTTAGAGATCAGAATAATCACGCGCAATGATTTCAATATTGTTGACTTGCTGGCGGTTAGGGGAAGCGCCTTTAATTATATTGATCAGGTTTATGGGTATTTAGATAAACATAAATCAATCCCAGCAAAATGGGCAATTGAAGCATATAAAGATAATCGCATTACCCTTATATTTAAGAAGCAAATTATTGAGCTGCTTGCGGAGTGGCTTATAGCTGAATATCTGTCAGAAAAGTTGCTGGACACCTCTTCAAACATATTCATACTGGCAAAGTCTGATGTAGCTGAAATAGGGACGATTTATCAAAAATTACGTAACAACCAACAGAACATAATCATAAATGGGGGTTTCGTTTCTCGATTAAAAAATTCTATAAAAAATTCATGTCTTTTCCTTGCGGTGCCGTTCTATGCTTTAATAAGCATTCGCAGATTACGGTTTGATGGCACTCCTTTGACTGCCGCTGATCTAGCAATTAGATTGCATGCTAATATTCGGCGGGCAAGTGATAAACTGAATCCTAATGGATATGATGCATTAGAAGATTATACAAAAGATAATACATCCATAGTTTATGTCGCTGAGCAGGAGTTAAGCTCCTGTACTAAATTAGATATTTTGACCAAATCACAGACGGCCCTGCTTCTGGGTCGGGGGGGCTTCGACAGTATAACCGGTAAGTTTTTAGTCTTTCTTATAAAGACGCAACTAGCTGCTATACTTAACGTTGTTCCATTGTTTTGCAAAAGCTCGTCTATTTTTTATTCTATTCTGCCAAAGATTAGTTTTGAGTTGCTGCGATGGAATAATTTTGGTCAAAATTATAGGGTTGGCTGGTACATCACGTTCAACAATGCTGGTAAAAGTCATATCACGCGAAATCTAATCTTAGAGAAATATGGCATCAGAACGTTCTCTTATGAGGCGTCTTTTACCGATAACTACTTTTTGGATAGTAACAAATCTAATGGTCTGCTCAATCCGGCAAGAGCTTATAGCGTTTATGATACTCGTGCATATATTTTGAGAGATCAGTATCAATTTGATATCCTGCATGGTGCTGAAATGAGGCATCACTTAACCACCGGTGCGCTTGAGTACCGAAAGGGTGAGTTATCACCCGGTACATTGGATGTTCATAAAAATCCCCTTTTCCATTTCATTGAATGCCAAGACAAAAAGGTAATATCCTTATTTACCACGTCTGTGGGTCAACAAACGATGAATGGAGAAAATGAATTAATAAATTTTTTTGATGTTGTG
>JABGVR010000127.1 GCA_018645985.1 Hellea sp.
AAAGGATGCTAAAAAGCGCATCTCCATTTCTACACCTGCGCGTAGTTTAGATTCTGTCAGGTCATCGTACAACGTTTCAAAATTCCCCGAGAATGCATTAATGAAGGATTGAAAAGGAACATGTTCGTCGACGTAGCGCTTTGTAATTACAGAACAAGCTACACTTAAAACCCAAGCAGGTGCATACTTCATGGCTATACCTCAGATATAATCATGGTATTTTATGGATTTCGGAGGAAGAGCTATCGGTGACGCTCTCAGAAGTCATTCGCAAAAAATCTACATGCCCAAAAATTGCTTCTACTTTGTTTTTTTCTTCCAAAATAATATATGAGGCGGAGTTATTTTTCAAAAAATCTCGTGCAGCTTTAACATCATCTTCTTTAGCAAAAATAGCGTCAGGTGGTAATACGTCTTTTATCATCTTTTTCAGATTAGAGTTCTCTTCGATTAATTTTGACATCTTTGCCAAAGAGACCTCTAATAGTTGAGCGATGCCGACAAATACTTTGTTTTTAACAATAGGCATATTGCGAAAATTTCCACGTCCCATTATTTTTATTACGTTTTCGCACGTATCTGTGACGTTGCATACAATTGGATTTTTAGTCATTATTGTTTCTACGGAGGCCTCCAAAACTATTGGTCCCAGTTCCGCTATGGCAACAATAATATCTTTTTCAGTTATTATACCGGAAACTTCATCATCTGAAGTCAAAACCGCTAATGCGCTGTTAGGGCTTCTTGCAATTAGCTCTACAGCTTCACTAACTCGAGCATTCGCCGCAAGCGTAGAATTTTTTTCATTATCTGTCATTACCTTACCAACTTCGACGTACTGTAACTTAGATAATTCTGATAACATCATGGTAATTACTCACTCAAGTTTAACCAAAGCAAAAAGCCTAATTATGATAGTCGTATTATCTGGTTAATAATGACACACTTAATGAACCTAGATAAACTATTTATCAAACATTACTAAATAAAATTTTAGTCCCGTGGAAATATTAAGGCCGATAAAAAGTTTCTCTCCTACCAAATGTAGATATTTGAGGGTACTGTCAGATTAAACTCGGTTGAAGTCGGTAGGGTGTATTTGTAGCGTCGGAAAATGACAAAACACTCTCCCGTCCGCTATTTCAAAACAAGCCCAGAGATTATACCTCTGGCTGTAATACTATATGTTCGGTTCCCACTTTCGCTTCGTAATGTAGAAGACCTTCTTCATGAGCAGGGCATTTATGTAAGTCACGAAACAGTCCGGTTTTGGTGAAACCGTTTTCACCAAAAGTGCTAGACCAGGATATATCATTATAAAGGGGTGGCTGTTTTTTGCCTCCCCCTCTCCTATTGAGAGTGAAGCAAAGTGACTTCACCTAGCGAATACTAGCGCCATTCATAGCAACGCCTGAAGCGCCCTTGTGGACGATCTTATCAGTGTTGTTACCCTTCCACGCCGCAGTTATTGCATCTGGCTCTCTGACGTACCTCGTGGGCTGTCACATCGCCTCCAACGACAGCTCTCAGGTTTGCTACCTCTAGCATCGTATGGTGCTTATAGAGGCCGCAAATGATGCTGAGTTAGTCTTATGGGATTAATCATTTAGCTATTGGTGTCGAACCCGTCTCAGTTCTCCAGATAAGCCCATCTTTTTTCAAATGCACCATCATAACCGCATCTGTGGTTCCATTTGGAAAATCGGTTATGTTGTGAGCAACAATAATATCATCGTTTTCGTAAATGCATCGAGGGTTATTTTGTTTGACTGCTTTCATGAATGCAAGACGAGTATCAAGATTGATATCAGATTTCCGCATAACATCGCCAGTTGAGTGAAACTTAAATTCATAGTCGCTGTGATAAAGAGCCATTTCTGACTCAACATCACAATTTTCCCATGCAGTGCTTAGCTTGTCATAGAGCATTTTAAATCCACATTTTTTAATTACAGGGGTAAAGGTGCCACTCTGCTTTGCCTTCTGGATCAGACTCGTAAGTAAACATGTAATATTTACCATTTAGTTCAGATAA
>JABGVR010000128.1 GCA_018645985.1 Hellea sp.
CAAATAAATTTCGACCATTTTCCTCATCTGCACATGTTTGTTTTGGCATTATAACAACTGTATGTTTGCCAGTTGAAGCTGACTGGTTTTCCAGTAAATTAGTTTGAAAACATGCTATTAGGTTAAAGCTAACAAAGAATAATAGAGAATGATGAATTGCTTTGTTTTTAGAGTATTTTATCTTTAGATCTTTCAAGCCGATAATCCGTATTAAATCAATTAACATTTTACATTTATTTTTTCAAAATATAAGGTATCAATTTGATATATTATATTGATATCTTTTTAAGTATGTGTTAATTTTAATTAACACTAAAAAAAAGTTTCTGTTTTATATGATTACACATGATTATTTAAAGCTACTATCAATTAGAGACATACGTAAAATATGTTCTAAAGCGTATGGGTTCGAATTGATGATATTGCTTTATAAGTTTACAAAGCATAATCATGAATATGGAATCGAAGAAACATTTGAAATGATTCAATATAATAGGTGTAAAAGGCCAGCATTCTTAAGCTTTATCAAGGATCTTGAAGCTGAAAAAATTGTCGTTCGTATGCCAAGCAAAATAAAGAAAAGCAGAATTCTTTTAAGATTAAATAAAGATATTGTTCATGAAATTGATCAAATAAATGTTTCTGATAAATCATGATTAGAAATAATAAAATTAAGTTACTTCAACTGACTTCTCTTTTAGTAATGTTTATTATTGCTGCTTTATACTTATCGGACAATTTAGAACATACAGAAGTTGAAAAAGAACGGTGTGATAATGAACGTCCTTTGAGATCAACTCACATCTGTGAGAATGATTAAAAGTTTTAAAATTCAGATTCCCTTTTATTAAAACCTTTTTTCAAACTGTAACTTAAGCGTATTGGTTGTTTCGTTGCCAATGCGATCCATGCCTGCTTTGGCTGTAAGATTCAAAAGGCCATCTTGACTGGTAGATCTTAATCCAAATGAGATACCCTGACCACAGTCTTCACTGGCAGTGCCTTGCTTCAGGTAACGACACATTACATTTGGTGTCGCAGTGATTACTGATACTTCTCCAAACGGCAGACTAAACTCAGGGGTAAAGGTAATCTGTGCTTTAGCGATATCTCCATATGCAGCTTGTTCAACAGATGTTGCAGAGCCAACCTTGACGTTAAAGTCAGCTGTTTCTCTAAACATATAGCTAAGATCTGTTGAAAGTGTTGGGCGTATCTCAACCTTCTTCACTTGAAGTGTTCCAGTGATAGATGCACCTGTTGTGAGCATAGAGCTATAATACTTTGAGTCAGCTGTCATTAAGCTGGTTGTGACACCCATCTTATTCTCGATAACTGAACCTGCAAAGTAAGTATCATAGACTAGGCCACCTTTGGTATTCCCAACCAAGTAAGCTTCAGCCTGTGCGCCCATGAACTCGATGTCTATGTTGTTTGTCCCAACTGCATCTCCATCACCAAGCGTCACCCCTAAAAAGCGTCCAAATGTGAGGCTGTCTTAAAGTTTCGCCACACTCGTATCAATTTAAAGTACCTAACAAATAATAATCTACCTAATCTGGGAAGCGTCAATTATAATAACGTATACACCCCCTTGCGGCCCATAGTGAGGTGTTGGGCGGCGGCGAGGTAGGCGCTACACGACTGAATTTAAGAAAAAACACGGCGAACTTTTCTTGTGAATTTCCAAAATTGTTTCTTTTTTCGACTTAAGAATGAGAATTGTTTATTCCGCGCAGCAACAATTGGCTGAACTTTCTCTGTATTGAACCTATCACTTTCAGAGCTTTCAATCTCACTAACGCTACGGATCTTGACCTTTCGTCGCTTAATCAGCAGAGAAAAGATGGACTGGTCGTGACGATGCTCATTGAATTTTCCCAAATTCTTAATCTTTGATGGCTTGTCTGTGGCTAAATCAAAACTAGTGTAATAGGTTTCGAGCCATTCACCTATCAGCTCACTTGTTTTCTTGCCAACCCGAAACAGAAAAACTGTCCCAATTATCTGGTTCGAGGTTCGGATTGGATCACTTGGCGAAACGCCAAAGTGAACAAATAAATCTTCCTTGGTCCAGCGCTCTTCAATGAATTGATCAGGATCGCTATGCGATGCCTCCAACTGAAAGACTGCAAAGCCATCGTCACTTTTATCAGCATCATTAAAATAAGCCTCCAGCGTATCATTGCCACCAGCATTAATTTCGCACCCGGCATCACAATAAAGTATCAAGTCACCTTCTTCTGCTTTTTGAATGGTTTGAAGTAAAATTTGAGGCTTCCAGCACCAATATCCAAAACCGTGTGTACCTAATCGAAGGTGTCGCGCAAAATGCTGGTAAAACTCAGGTGTTAGCATGTGCTCGGTAAAACAATGAATATGGTCAAACGCCCCACTTTCTATTGCCTGTAGCTTAATTCTAAGTAAGCTTCGCTCTAAATCCGAGCTGGCAAATGTAACGAAATGTTTCTTCAAAATTCACTTCACTTAAATATTTTGGCCCAAAGCAAGCTTTCGCACCCCAAACAATAGAATATTTATTTCATAAACCATTTCCTCAAGACTAACAAGATCGCATCACAAGGTGTTTGATGGCTTGATCCTTTCTCAAGCTTGGAAGGAAGCATTATGGGGCAAATTTGTCACGGGAGCGCTACGAGCACGTACGCCGTTAGAGTTGCAATGCAGAGATCGTCTCAGGGCAGTGGAATGTCCAATGGATATGATTGATCAGATAGGGGGATGGAAATCAGTAGCAACCATTGGGGTACGGAAAGGGATTTAGTATGGATACTATCAGGGCTATAATGGCTAAATTATGATTGGTTGGAAGGACTCAGTACAACAGATTATTTATAATAAAATTCTTTTTGAGACGAATATATATTTTTTCCTTCAAATAAATTTCAACTTTTTTTTATACTCAATATATTTAATATGACATAATATGAATTAAAAGCGTAAAATAAAAATTGACTTTTTGTATCAATTAGATTTATTTTTTAAATAATACTTTTTTGTTACCATGTACATTAAGGATTATTAATTTGAAAATTATATTTTGTAATTTAGTGTCATTTATATTAATTTTTTTCTCACATGCTGTCTTTGGTAGTGAAGATATCGATTATCATAATGACATTGTAAGTAGTTGGTGTGCTGAAACAAATTATACCGTTGGATGTGGCAACAACACTTCATTTATTGATACAAAAAAAAATAATGTATCTGAAAGTAATGCATCTCCAAATGATGTGGTCGAGCAAGAACTTCCATATGAGACTCTAAGTTTTGAAAGTTCAAAAAAATTCATAAAAACTCTAAAAGATATTCTTAAAAATGAGATACCAAAGGATAAAATTGATTTTACGCTGAAACCTTTTAATGCTTCTGATAAGGGTTCTATCTATAAAAATATTAAAACTTTAAAAAAGGCTCTGCCACTTGGATCCAAAGAAATAATCAGATCTGTAAAAGAACTTAATATTGAAGATCAATCTGAGTTAAAGAAAAGTTTGCAAAAAAGAATATATATAACTGCATTGAGTCGAGCCTCTGGAGAATCATTAAGCGAAATAAAAAAATCTAGTTCAATAGGAAATATTGGTCTTGGACTTTTAGGGGTTGCAGGTGCAGCTGCAGCGGTAGGATCATCAGATAAACCTGCCGCACTTCCATCTTTATCCATTAGTACGTCTACATCGGCAATTGCAGAAAGTGGTGGCACCTCAACAATAACGGTTACACTTTCTAAGGCCGTGGGTGTAGATATTGAGGCAACATTAGTATTTAGTAGTACTGCAGATTTAGATGCTGATTTTTCAAGTTTATCGACTGTATCAATACCTAAAGGGGAAACATCAGCAACTTTTACGGTTACAGCTATTGATGACAGTGTTTACGAGGGTGATGAGACAAGCATCATTGAAATATCTTCAATAGATAATTCGAGTGTATTTATTTCATCATCAAGTTCTGTGACGCTAACAATTACAGAAGATGAAACAGTTCCAACTGTGTCTTTACAGTCTAGTGGCAATTCAATTGCTGAGGAAAGTGGCAACAGTATTACTTTTACGGCTTCAATAGACCAAGTGGCTTCTGTCGATTTGTCTGTAACTATATCCACAACAGTAAATTCACGCTCACGAGCATACACTGCTAATCTTCCAACTTCCATAAGTATCACTATTCCAGCAGGGTCTCTTTCAGGCACAGCAACTTTCACACCAACTGATAACAACTCCTATGATGGAACGACAAATGTAAGTTTTGCTGTATCTTCTGTTGTTGGTAGTGGTGCTGTCGGGAATACTATTAGTATTCACTC
>JABGVR010000129.1 GCA_018645985.1 Hellea sp.
AAATTTAGCTTCGGAGAGTAAGCTTGCAGCCTCTGAAATTGCGGTCTTTCCCCCTCTTGGACGCTCAAGCTTGACAATCTGTGGTAGTTCAATGTCTATAATTTGAGTCCAAAAGTTTCTAGGCACATTAATTTGTGCAGGTGCACTGAATTGATGGGCTCTTTGTATAACTCTGTTCAAGACTTCTGCTATTCGTGTAGGATCTAAAACTTCTTCTTGATAGGCTACGCAATCAGAGAACATCCGCATTTGCGGAACCTCCTGGAACCCACCTTGTCCCATCGTGTTGTTCCCGGCCTGAGGTGTCACCAGTAATAATGGCGTATGATTCCAATAAGCGGTCATTATAGGCGTTAGGAAGTTAGTAATCCCTGGTCCATTTTGCGCGATTGCCATAGACATTTTTCCTGAAGCTCTGGTATAGCCGTCGGCCATCATTCCACCATTGCACTCATGCGCAACATCCCAAAACTTTATACCAGCTTGCGGAAATAAGTCTGATACGGGCATCATTGCTGAACCAATTATGCCGAATGCATTTTCGATTCCGTGCATTTGGAGAACTTTAACAAAGGCTTCTTCAGTATTCATTTTTGTCATTTTTTTTAACCTTGTATTTTTTTGCCTAATTATCAAAAATAATGGGTATTAAGATAAGTTGGATAAACACTATCTACTTAAAACATTAATTTGATAGAACCAGATTAGTAGAATAATTTATACCATCCCTTCTTGTCTATTAATTGTTCTTAACACAGATCAAAAATTCAGATAATATAAAAATACACACCCATGTTCCCAACTGAATATTGGAAATAAAATGGATTTTTTGTTTAAATTAGATAGAAATAACAAACGCGGATTGCAAAATCAGCTTCGCGATAAGATTTCTGCTGCAATCCTTGAAGGACGTATAGCTCCGGGTACTCCCCTGCCATCTAGCCGAAGTCTCTCAGAGAGGCTCGGCATAGCGCGTAACACAGTAATGGCTGCTTATGAGACTTTGCAGGATGACGAGTTTATCATTTCACGTGAGCGAAGTGGTTATTATGTTAATGACATTGTTCTGGAAGATAAAGCAGAGCAAAACTTTAGTGCAAATACCAAAAATAGTCTTGAGTCGGAAGCAGTAGATTGGTCAAGTAGAATCACGTTTAAGGCAACTAAGTTACGAAATATTGTGAAGCCAGCTAATTGGCGGGATTATGAATATTGTTTTGTTTATGGTCAGATAGATCCATTACTCTTTCCGGTTCGTCATTGGCGAGAATGTTGGCGTGATGCAGTGGGTGTCCAGGAAATTTCTGACTGGTCACAAGACCTTATAGACCGAGACGACAGCTTACTTTTAGAGCAGATAAGAACTAAACTTCTACCACGGCGCGGCTTGTGGGTTGACGAAGATCAAATACTTGTAACAGTTGGGGCGCAAAACGCCTTATATACCTCGCTCCGTCTTATGCTTAATGAAAAAAGTACATTTGGTATAGAAGAACCAGGTTATCCTGATGTGAGAAATATAGCTTTGGCTTTTACTAAAAAGGTACAACCTCTCCTCGTTGATAATCACGGCGTTACCTTAAGCTCTGCTTTAAAAGGTTGCGATGGTATCTATTTGACTCCGAGTCACCAATCTCCAACAACCGTAACATTGAACGAAGAACGCAGAAAAGAAATTTTAGAATTAGCCGAAGAACATGACTTTTTAATTATTGAAGATGATTACGAAGCAGAAACAAACTTTAATCATAAGCCGCTTCCCGCTTTGATGAGTGATGATAAGTATGGCCGTGTTATATATGTTGGTAGTTTATCTAAAACCTTAGCTCCAGGTTTAAGATTGGGTTATCTAGTAGGGCCCAAAGCGTTTATTGATGAAGCTCGGGCATTGCGCCGGCTAATAATGAGGCACCCCGCAGCAAACAATCAAAGGGCCGCTGCTTATTTTTTAGCCCGCGGTCACCATGAAAGTCTTTTACGGGCTTTGATAAAGTCTAATAAGAGCAAACGTCACAGATTATTGGAAAGCATGAGTAATTATTTACCTGAGTGGAGGGTTTCGCCCAATCAGGGCGGGTCGTCAATTTGGGTAACGGGCCCAACAACTCTTGATGCCAGAGTTTTGGCGCAAAAATGTTTGCAAAGAGGTGTACTCCTTGAGCCGGGTAATATTCATTATGTCTCCGGCCATAGGCCTTATAATCGGTTCAGGCTGGGATATACCTCTATAAATGAGAATAGTATTGAAGAAGGCATTAAAATAATTAGCCAAGTTGCTAAGGGCATTATGCAGTAACACCATGGCACCTATGGTAGTGGGTGTATATTTTCCAAGGCTTCATCTAAAGTATGAACTATAGTGTCAATCTCTGAACGTCCTGCAATCAATGCAGGAGTTAGACAAATTGTATTATTATTTGCAGGGATACTCCGATTAGTCCGGCCAATAAGAATTCCTTTTTTCTTACAGTAGTTTGCTATTTTAATGGCATAGTGTTCATGTGCTGGTTCATTTGTGTCAGAATTTTTAATGAGTTCAATACCTGCTAAAAGGCCTTTTCCTCGGGCATCGCCAACAAATTCATGCTTATCTCTTAAGCCTTTAAGTTTATCTAAGAGGTATTCTCCAATTTTTTGAGAATTTTCGACTAAGTTTTCTCTTTCAATAATAGCTAAATTTTCAATTGCAGCTGCGTGGCCACCTGCGCATCCGCCGAATGTACTGATATCTCGAAAATAAGACATCTTATTATCAGGATTAGACTTAAATCGATTAAATATATTTTCATTTGTAACAGTACAGGAAATAGCAGCGTATCCACTCGCTAAACCTTTAGCCATGGTTACAATATCAGGTTGCATATCGTAATTCTGATACCCAAACCACTCACCTGTTCTCCCAAAACCACACACAACCTCGTCAATATGCAATAAAACATCATATTTTTTACAAATACTTTGGATAATAGGATAATATTCTTCGACCGGAACTATTATACCCCCGCCCGCTGTAATAGGCTCTAAAACAACTGAGGCTACACTCTCTGGACCCTCCTCAAGTATAACGCGCTCTAAGTCATGAGCACATTCTATATTACATTCACCATATTTTTTCCCAAAGGGGCACCTAAAACAATTAGCATGACAGAACTCTGCAAAACCAGGAGCAAAGGGACCGTAGTCCTCCCTACGCTCGGATTGACCAGAGGAACTCAGCGCACCAATTGTGGTCCCATGGTAATCACGGTGGCGATAAATAATTTTATGTTTTGATCCATTCCCCTCGATATGAGAGAGTTGTCTGACCATTTTATAGCCTTTTTCATTGGCTTCTGACCCAGAGTTTGAATAATACACGCGGCTAAGTTCAGGCATTTTTTTAATTAGTAAGTCTGCGAATAAAGCCCCAGGTATTGTTCCCCCTATGCCTGAGTAATAACACATTTTCGTTAATTGATCAGCTACTGAATTTGCTATGCTTTCGCGGCCATACCCGACATTTACTGACCACACACCACCTGACGTCGCATCTAAGTATTCTTTTCCTGTGGTATCTTTTACAATCATACCTTTCCCTTCGGCCACGATAAAAGGGTCGTTTACATCAAGGTCTTTATGTTGTGTCAGATGATGCCAAACGGAATTGCGGTCTTTCTGAATGATTTCATCATTACTTTGCGAAACTAACATAGCTTTCTCCCACTTATGTTAATTGCGAAATATGACCTAATGTATTAATTAAATATCTCGCTTATTACACAAGTAGAATTGCCTTATAATGAGATATTTTGTTTAGAGCCAGCAACGGCAATTCTATTGAGCCAGTTTAAAAATATTATGATGTCTATATTTTTAAGATTTGCCGCTATTAAGGTTCTATAGCCACATAAATAGTTTTACGTTCTGTATAGCTTTCGACAGCAGCCCAACCGTTTTCTCGGCCCAAACCTGACATTTTTTTTCCGCCAAAAGGGATGTTTACGGGTGTTAAATTATATGAATTAACCCAACAAATGCCTGCCTCTAAAGCTTTGGCCACGCGGTGTCCTTTCGAGAGGTTACTCGTAATAACTCCTGCCGCTAGACCTAGATTGGTGTTGTTAGCCCTTTCAATGACTTCAGATTCTGTATCAAAAGGAATAACACACATTACAGGTCCAAATATTTCTTCCTGAGCGATCTTCATATTATCTTTAACGTCAACAAATATAGTTGGCTGAATAAAGTTTCCTTTTTTTAAGTCGCCTTCAGTAATTTGTGAGCCCCCAGAAATGATTTTTGCTCCTTCATCTATGCCTATTTTGATATAGTTCATAACTTTTTGCATATGCTGTTTACTTATGAGGGAGCCAATATCCGTTTCGGGATCTAGAGGGTCTCCTATTTTTAAATTTTCCGTTGTATTTTTTATTAAGTTCAAGAATTTTTCATATATGGGCCGCTCTACAAAGACACGAGTGCCATTGGTACATATTTCACCTTGTGTGTAAAAGTTTGCATTAATAGCTGACTGTACAGCAACATCCATATCTGCATCAGCGAATATAATGAGAGGTGATTTTCCACCTAATTCCATTGTAATGTGTTTTAGAGTTGAAGCGCTTTGAGACATTACCTTTTTGCCCGTTTCAACAGAACCGGTAAGTGATACCTTTGAAATGTCTTCATGCGCACATAAATTTACAACAGTCTTAGTTTCAACATTTAAGACATTGAAGACTCCATCTGGAAGTCCTGCCTCTTTTAAGATTTTACCCAGTTCACAAGCAGTTATAGGGGTTAATTCTGAAGGCTTAAAGATAATAGAGTTTCCACAAGCTAAAGCTGGAGCCGTTTTCCAGCTAGCAATTTGAAATGGATAATTCCAAGCACCAATGGCCAATACGACACCTAGAGGATCATGTGTTGTGTAGGCAAAGCCTCCATCTACTGGAATGTGCTCACTTTGCATTGTTTGAGCAATAGCTGAAAAATATTCAAAACAATCTGCTGCGCTGTCAATGTCTGCTTCAGGGGTTTCTGATATAGGTTTTCCGGCATCTAAAGTTTCTAACTTTGCGAGCCTGTCTCTATTTTGTCTGATTAACTCCGCAGTTTTATAAAGAATACGCCCGCGTTCTTTACCCGATAATTCCGCCCATTTTTCTTGCTTCTTTTTGGCAATCTCTACAGTATGATTTGCTTGTTTGAGGCTTGCAAGTTTGATTTTTGTAAGCTGGCTTCCAGTAGCAGGGTTGATACTAACTAATAATTTTTCAGTATCACCCTCAACTAACTCGCCATTTATAAAGTTACCTGTTTTTAAATCTAACATTTGTGACCTCGAGGTTTACTAAAGTTGGTATATACCAGTGTGTTTATAAAATTAGTGTCATTCTGTCTCATAGCAAATGATATTTTTTGTGAAATAGGTAATTGCGTTGTAGGCGTGTTTATAGAGGTCAGGTAAATAAGATTAGATTTTTATTTGCTTAGAGTTATGCTAAACATAAAGAAACACAACTGGAAGGTTATTTTATTAAGATGAGACGATTGGTAATAGTTGGAGGCGGCTCTGCAGGTTGGATGGCCGCTGCATACCTCAATGGAGCTCTCAACAATAAAGGTGAGAAAAAAGTAGTTGATATTACGTTAATTGAATCGCCCGACATACCTAGAATAACAGTTGGTGAGGCATCTATTCCATCCATAAATCACGTTTTGAGCGTCATTGGGCTTGACGAAGCGACATTTATGAAGGCTACGGATGCAACATTTAAACAATCCATAAAGTATGTAAATTGGCATAAAAATGATAATTCATTTTACCACCACCCCTTTAGTAGAGCTCGCCAAGGTCCTATTGATTTCTCAGGACGAGATTGGATGGAAAGTAAAAGAAATATTCCATTTATGGAAACCGTATCTGCTCAACCTATTCTGTGCGAGATGAACCTTTCTCCGAAAATGTTAGGCCAATGGACTATGGGACCTCCATTGAAATATGCATTTCATATGAATGCCCAAAAATTTGCTGATTACCTTAGAGATTTTTCTGTCGAACGCGGTGTTACTCATATTTTAGCAAATATGAAAAATGCAAAAGTAGATAATGGTCATATAAAACATGTTGAACTCGACAATGAAACGTTAGTTGAAGGCGATATTTTTATTGATTGTACGGGTTTTAAATCTTTACTAATGGGGAAAGCTCTTGAAGTTCCTTATGACGATTATAGCCAGTGGCTTCTGTGCGACCAAGCCATTATAGCCGCATTTGATTATGAAGATTATTTTCCCGGTTATGTCCGCCCTTATACAACGGCTACGGCACTTTCATCAGGCTGGGTCTGGGACACTCCACTGCAAAGCCGGCGCTCTATCGGATATGTTCATTCAAGCTCATTTACGACCGAAGAGAAAGCAAAAAGAGAATTACTCGATTATCAAGACCCAAAATTAAAAGATGTAGATACTCGGATTATAAAGTTTAAAAGCGGACAAAGACGCAAGGCATGGTCAGGAAATTGTATTTCTATTGGCTTATCCGGTGGCTTTATTGAGCCCCTTGAGTCAACCGGTCTTTATTTCTGTGACCTTGCCGCTGTTATGTTAGCCGAGCATTTTCCTTATAGAGACAATGATATGCCGCAATTAGCTTATCGGTTTAACCGTATAATATCTAACAGGTACTATGAAGTATTAGACTTTATTAATATGCACTATTGTTTAAGTAAAAGAACAGACACGGAATTTTGGAAAGAGGTGCAAAAGCCTGAACATATTACGGATAGGTTATTGGCTAAATTTGAACACTGGAAAATTAAATCCCCGTCTATGGCTGATTTTGATGACCAAGCTTTCATGGGTTTCAACTATAATGTCGTTGCAGATGATGACATGGATCCTAGGCCGCCAGTTGATACGGCAGGACTATGGAACCATGAAAGTTATGAGGCTATTTTATTCGGTATGGGTTGGAGAGAGGACGAGTTTTCAGATTCATCAAAGCCATCACGAGTGTTTCCATTTGTAATGGATAGATTAAAACAAGCTCCTTCTAAGATACCACCGCACCACATTTGGTTGCATCATGCTTTGGGGATGAAGCCTTGGACAGGTAATAAGGTTCCTGCTGGGTGGGTTTAGTTATAACCGAGTAACTGCCTGAGGCCTGGGGCGGCATAATCTACTAAACGTTTTTGCGTTTCTGGCAATTCATTAGGAATATCGGGATTATCAAGATCTAAATTTTCACGAGCTGTACCACTTTGACTACGGTCTGATCCAACTTTTACTCTCTCTTTCCAGTCTTCTGGAAATTTTATACCGCAGTGCTTTAGTAAGTCCTTGAAGAATACTTCTGAGGAAGACGCTTCTAGATTTTTGACATGCAACACTAAATCCTCATATTTGACTACTTTTGCAGAGGTCCCCATCCATGAAACTGCATTATTTGTGTAAATTTCTTCCATCGTAGGGACTTTATTATAAATGCCAAATATCATCATATTTAGAAAGTCATCCATTGGTGCACGGCCTGACTTTAGGTGGTCTAGATTTGCTTGAAAGTTCTCGGATAAGAAAAATCTTGCGCGCGCTAGAACCCAATCATATGGATCTCGCACTAATAATACATGCTTAACATCTTTCAATAGTAAAGACGGCGTATCGGCAAAGAGTAAATGGCCCCAACTTAAAACAGGATTAGATTTATCGAGAAATGCGTGACGATTTTCTTTAAGATTAGGAAATTGAATAAAATCATCTTTGTGTTGTTGATTTATAGGCACAAACATTCTCATAATATTTTTAAGCAAATGCGTACCAGATTTTGGAACACTATTGAGAAAAACTGATGTTTCTAACGTATCTTGTGAAAAATTAGAATTCTTATCATCTAAATTATCAGGTTTGGCTATTATACGCGGCATAAAACTCTTTCAGTACAAATTAAAACGGCGGGCCTTGGCCCGCCGCATAAACTCACAAAACTAAAAATATTAGTTGAATGTTTTAGTTACGTTTAAGAAACCGGTACGTCCAAGGTAATCATACTGTGAACGTATCGGAACATTACCTGTATCACCAGATGATATTGCAGGTGGGTGCTCATCAAAGAGGTTGTTGATACCTGCTCTGAAAGTCCATCCGCCATCTAATGAGTACTCACCGGATATACCGTGATAAGTCGTTGACTCTGTAAAGTTCTTATACTTCGCAGGGACGCCATAAAGAGTTGGACTTGGGTTGTTACGATCAGCACGCATGTTGTTTGAAGTGCGGCCAATGTGGTTGACACTCCAGCGTACACGCCATGCATCGCTTGGCTGTAAGGTAACGTTTAAGAAGCCAGTTGTTTTAGGCTCGCCAAGTTCACCGTTGAAGTCTTCTACTGAGTCATCTGCTAACAACAGACCTCTTGATTCTAACTGATGGGTAGCTTGTGCATTAATCTCTAAACGACCAAACTGTGTATCTTGACCATAGCGAACTGTTAGATCAAGACCTCTGTTTTCTTGGCGGTTTACGTTAATGAAAGTCGCTGTTACGTCAGTAATGCGAGAGTCATCAGCGCCAGGTCCTGGAGGGTTTCTGTTAAAGAAGTTACAGAGTGGCTCAGTTGAGAAGTTCTCAGAAGCATAACAACCACCAACAATTGCGCTAGCACTTAAGGTTGAGATTTCGTCTTTAATTGTGATATCAAAGTAATCTAATGCAACACTTAGGTCTGCAAAATCAGGTGTCCATACACCACCAAATGTGTAGTTTCTGGATGTTTCAGGAATTAGAACACCAAAACCACCACCGCGGAATACGTCGGCTGATATGGCAGGTCTGTGATCGTCTCTTACGCCGTCAGCTGCGCAGTTATCGGCAACTCTTTGCGTAATGGCACCGCTTGATAGTCCGTCACCCCACTGGAAGCAGGGGTCAATTGACCTTTGGCTCGAAAAGCTGGTTTCATTTCCAAGGAACTGCTCAAACAATCCAGGAGCTCTGAAAGATGTACCTGTTGAAGCACGTAAACGAACCGATGGAATTGTTTGCCAATCTACAGTTGCTCTATAATTGAAACCGTCTGTTTTTTCGCTTTCACCTGATAACGTCACAGTTTCTATTTCTGTGTATCGACCTGAAAGAGTAGCAGATAGACTTTCAAAGAATGTTGCCCCTTTGGCAAGTGGCACTGCAAGTTCGCCGTAGATGGCTTTGGATGACTGTGAACCCGCTGTAATACCTGCTGAGGATGAACCCCATACATTACCTGCAAGAACTTGATCGTCTGGGACATCATTAATTTCGTCGCGCTGATAGAATACGCCTACCGCGGCTGCAATATCGCCGGCCGGAGCTTTAATCAGATCTCCAGATATAAAACCTTCTATAGTTGTTTGAGTATAATCGGTTTTACCTGTGGTTTCGAAGAATAAGAAGTCACGAACCTCTGGGGACATTACGCCATTCATTAAGTCAGCACTAAACCAAGGAACATCCACACATGGACGTCCATCAACTGTAACGCCGTTTCCTGTTGCACCAGTGGTCATTCCACCATTAATGGTTGCACATGAACCCGTTGAGAAGTTGTAGTTTCTGATAGAGTCATTATAGATCTGATCGTTTGTATACTTACCTGAGCTATCTGAATGCTGTGCATAAACATCCCACGACCATCCTGGAAGTAAAGCGTCTTCACCAAGCTCACCTTTAATACCACCAACAAAACGCATATAATCGATTTCAGTCTTTGAATCGTTGATATCAGTAATAGCTGTTGGTGAGAACCAGGCGTCTCCGCCCCATCCAGCACCTGAATCGTTGGTACCTAAAGTTCCGTCTCCACCAAAGCTGGTTTCACCATAAGAATAGTTCCAGTACTGTCTGTAGCCATTAGATTTCGTTACGCGGCGGTTAAATAATGCCTCACCATAAGCAGTGATGTTAGAGTTAATCTCATAATCACCATCAAACATGAAAGTGTATCGCTCTGTTGAAGGCGAAAGTGTTTCTTCATCTTGGAAAGGGTGATCATAGTTTACAAGTCCGCGGGCTCTATCACCTACGTCATATCCTGCAAAAGTTGGGTTACCAGCGATGTCCGCTTGGTCATAATAGATCGGGAACCATCCTGCTGGTGCTTCAACTCCGCCACCAGCATTTTGTATGTATCCTGGTAAACCGTTGGATGCCAATGATCCATCGTAATCATATTGAGCAATGTTTGGAAATGAGTCTGGTGTGTTATTATTTCCAGAGTAGTCATATATCCAAATGTGACCCCATATTAAGTCACGACATTGGTAATCACCTGTTCTTGGATCGACAACGTCTATTCTTCCGCCTGTGTCGGGACTAAATGCGTAAGCTTCGTCACAATCTAAATAATCACGTGAACCACGGTTTAATTCTTCCTCCTTGAAATAGTCACCCGTTACTCGGAAACGACCTTTATCAAAAGTTTGACCCCATGACCCGCTCAAACGATACTGCTCTCCGCCGCTTTCTTCTGAAATAGAAGTATAAGCATCGATCTCACCGCCATCTGATTTATTTGTGATATAGTTAATAACACCTGCGATCGCATCAGAACCATAAATTGAGGATGCGCCGTCTTTAAGGATATCGACACGTTCAATACCCGCAAGCGGGATAGAGTTGAGGTCAAATGTGTTAATTGACCCACGAACACCTGAAGGTCCAGCTCTTCTGCCGTTGATTAGGTCAAGCGTACGGTTGGCAGCTAACCCGCGAAGACCAACGCTCTCAGCGCCAAGGCCGCCATCAGAAACGAAGGCTGCAGATACAGCTGATGTTATCTGAGATGATCCTGAAGCCGCTGTACTTGTTTGAAGTAAGCCGCCTAAGTCAGCGATACCTTCAATTTTGGCATCTTCTACTGTAAGAACATCAATAGCCACTGGGCTAGTGAATGTATCACTTTTAATGCGTGATCCTGTTACAATAACTTCGTTAGCTTCGTTTGCATCACTGTCGTTGTCTTGAGCGAAGGCTGTGCCAACTGCTACAGCTGTGATTGCAGACGTTTGCAGTAGCGCCTTTAAAAATAGTTTTGTGTCCATTACGAGTCCCTTTGTTCGACGTTTGGCCATTATTAATGGTATCATTAAATATTTAATGTTAGTTTTAGCAACTGCCATCATACAGATGCAGGGTCAACACAGTAGCTCATTTAATAGGACTTTATGACTAAAGTGTTGTTATTATGTCACATATAATTGCTCCTCTATTCAACTATCGTTAAAGCATAACAGCAATAAAGGTATATTGGGCTTGTTTTAGAGCTTATTTTTTGATTAGATAAACGATATAATTAGGAGAAAAATTTTGTTTAACTTAAGAAACCGTTGGCTCAAAAAAAGTTATATTACTTATATATTATCATCCTTTTTAATTCTTACAGGCGCAAACAATGTAAGTGCAAAAGATGTAATACCTATAGAAACTCTCTCCAAATTACCTGCATTAACAAATTTTTCAATTTCTAGAGATGGTGATTATCTTGTAGGCCTCACCAGCCAGCCCGGTGATAATAAGCTATCCTTGACAGTTTGGGACCCCAGGGACTTATCTATACCTCCCAAAACTACAAAACCTGACGGAGATGTTGAATTTATTGCAGCTCAGGCTCTTAAAGCCGGAAAAATACTGGTGTTTGCGCGTACAAAATGGACAGGCGCATTGGCAGGCTGCGGTGAAGGTAAGCGAATTGGCTCAACGAAAACATATTTGAGTAAAATTTTTGTTACAGATACAAACTTTTCAAGCTTTACAGAACCTTTCGCGGGCAACAATAATAGCCGAGACATGTCTGAATATGAACGCATTTGCGGAGAAATGCTTGGTACAGGTAGTATAGCTGCAGATCTGCCATTGGATCCCGAAAATGTCATAATTTCTAATAAAAGTGGTTTGTTTGCTAATGCAACTAATTATGTGAAATACAATTTAAGAACTGGGTCATCCGAAATTTTATTTAAAAATAGAGGCTTTGACTCAATAGGGTTGCTTGACCCTCGCACCGGTGATGTGATGACAAAATCGGGGGCTGATTACAGTACAGGACGGTATAAAGACCAAAGGCTTATAGCTGACGAAAAAGGCAGTTTTAAAGTTCACGATAAGTTGACTTCTGACTCTAAAGACAGACATAATATTTCCTTGCTCGGCAAAAATGAGCTGACCGGAAAATACTACGTTAGAACCAATCAGTTTAGCGATAAGTCCCGAATTTACGAATACGACTCTGTCAAAGAAGCATATTCAGATGAGCCTTTAGTTTCTGATGCCGATTTTAATATAAACAGCTTAATATTAAGTGATAGCGAGACAGATTTTGGAACCGTTCTTGGTTACTCTGTTGCAGGGCTTTTTTCTAAAGCAGTCTGGTTTGATGAAGATTTAAGGAAACTGCAGAAAACTTTTGAGAACTATTTTCCGAATAAGCAAGTAAGTTTCTCCAGCTGGAGCAACGATAGGCAAAAAGTGGTTATTACAGTTCAAAGCGACAGCACTCCGCCGGCTTACTATTTGTATTCACAAGGTGAGTCATTAAAAAAACTAGGGTCAGCCTATCCTGAGTTAGAACAAAACAATTTAATCGATACCAAGCTGGTTTATTATACCGCACGTGATGGTCTCAAGATACCTGGATTGCTGACTATGCCAGCGGGTTGGAAACCAGGTGATCAAGCGCCTCCCGCCATTATACACCCTCATGGCGGCCCTTGGGCGCGTGATGAGGCTTCATGGGACCCTTCAGGCTGGGTTCCTTTTTTAACTTCTCGAGGTTTTGCTGTGCTAAGGCCTCAATACAGAGGTAGTTTAGGCTGGGGACGAGAGCTTTGGCTAGCAGGTGATGCTGAGTGGGGTCAAAAAATGCAAGATGACAAAGATGATGGAGCAGCTTGGATGGTGGATCAAGGCTATGCCGATGAAGATAAAATTGCTATTTTTGGATATTCCTACGGAGGTTTTGCTGCATTTTCAGCCGCCACACGAAGCGATAGTCCATACGCCTGCGCCATTGGCGGAGCGGGTGTTTCTGATCTCACTAAATTGGGTAGGTCTTGGAGCGGGAACCCTGTACAGCGTGCTTACCAAGGAAAAACAGTAAAAGGTACCGACCCTCTCAAAAGTACTGATAAAGCAGAAATACCATTACTAATATTTCACGGTGACCGTGATGTGAGGGTACCCATGTTTCATGCTAAGGATTTACACAGAAAAATGAAACGGAAGGTTAAGTCTAAGTTAGTTGTCATCAAAGATATGCCCCATAGTCTTCCTTGGACACCTAAGATGCAAACACAAAGTTTAACAGCCATGGATAATTTTTTAAAAAATGATTGTTTTTAATGCCAATAGTTTCACGGAATCCGTCGACGGGTGAAATTATAAAACAATTTGAAAGCTATTCTGATGAGTGTGTCGATAAACTTCTATTAAAATCTTACTCTGCACATAAGAAATTAAAAAAAATTTCATTTAATAAGCGGGCTGTCTGTATGATGGCTGTTGCCCGCATATTGAATACAGAGAGTGAGAAATTAGGAAAAATTCTAACCCAAGAGATGGGGAAAACGCATACATCCGCAATTGCAGAAATAAAAAAATCAGCTCTAGGCGCTGAGCATTATGCCATAACTGCAGAAGATTATATGGCGGATGACATCATAAAGACTAACGCTCTTAAATCTTACCGTTCTTATCAGCCCATAGGGCCTATACTGGCTGTAATGCCTTGGAACTACCCTGTTTGGCAGGTTATTAGATTTGCCGCTCCAGCCATCATGGCGGGCAATACAGTTTTATTAAAACATGCTTCAAATGTCACGCAATGCGCTCTGTATCTTGAAGACATTTTTAAACGTGCCGGTTTTCATGACGGAGTATTTCAAACTTTAATCATACCCAGTTCTAAGGTTGAACGTGTTTTGAGAAATGAAAATGTTAGAGCCGCTACTCTCACAGGTTCTGAAATAGCAGGATCCTCGGTTGCTGCAATTTGCGGACAAGAAATTAAACCTACGGTATTAGAATTAGGGGGATCTGATGCATTTATCGTTATGCCGAGCGCTGATCTTGAAAAAGCAGCTGCAGTGGGAACAACGGCTCGCACCCAAAATAATGGTCAAAGTTGCATAGCCGCAAAACGTTTTATTGTGCATGCTGAAGTTTACGAAGTTTTTAAAGAAAAGTTAGTTAGAAACTTCGCAGCACTTAAAATTGGTGATCCCATGAAACCAGAAACGGATATTGGGCCGCTTGTGAGTCAATCAAGTTTAAACGAAGTTGAGGATCAAGTGAAAAATGCCTTAGATTGCGGCGCCGAACTATTATGCGGAGGTAAAGCAATCAAAGGGCAAGGTTACTTTTTTCAGCCCGGTATTATCGAAAAAATACCAAAGTCTGCCAGAATATATTCAGAAGAGATTTTTGCACCAGTTGCGGGTTTGTATGAGGTCAATTCCATAGAGGAAGCCATAGAGTTAGCAAATGATAGTCCTTTTGGTCTCGGCTCTTCAATATGGACTTCTGAATTAGACGAGCAGAAACAAGCCATAGATGATATTGAAGCTGGAGCTACATTCGTAAATGCAATGACATCATCTGATCCAAGGTTACCATTTGGCGGAATTAAACGATCAGGGTATGGCCGGGAATTGGCTGCAGAGGGTTTGCGTGCATTTTGCAATATTAAGACAGTGTCAATTCATGAATAGGATAGATTCTATGCTCAATAGTATTAACTCAATAACCTCGATAGCTTTTAAAGCATTCATTTTTTTATTAATTTTCTCTGTTTTTGCACATGGCAACCCTACGCCAAAGCCTTCCATTTATTGGTCTGATGGAGACAGCGGTAGAATTGATGGAGTAAAGTTTAGGCTTGCAAATATCGACGCACCGGAAACTGGGCGAATAGGCCAAAGAAGTGGAGCTAAATGCCTTGAAGAGGTTGAACTTGGAAAACAGGCAAAAGCGTTTGTTATTTCTTTAACTAATGATGCTAATTTGAATATTCTAAAAAACTATGGTGAAGATCGCTATGATAGGCTTGTTATTGATTTAAGTGTAAATGGTGAGGATATCTCTACCATTGGAACACGTAAAGGTTTTTATAAATCTTGGAAACATAAAAACGGTCGCTCAGTCGAGAAAAAGCCCTCATGGTGTAATGGTAAATAAATTTAATTTATTTTGGCAGAGAATTTATTCGCAGTTTAGCTGGATCTAATATGTAGTAGATACCATAAACCCAAGCGGCCACTAGGATATGAAAAATATGCCAACTGATTACTTGATTTAAAAGTTCTGAGTTACGCACTAAAATTAAATTTAGAGGCATAATACTCATGAGAAAGATGTAAAAAAGTTTTTTACCCTTGTTAGGTGCCGCTAACCTGTAAGCCAAAATAATACTTGCTAAGGAGCTTATAATATAAGCAGGCAATATATAGCTTTGAAAAACATTTACGAAAAATAGGGAGGTTATTATTATTACATAACCACTTTTTTTGATGGCGGGCTTTTGCGCTAGAAGTGCTTGAGCTAATATTATTTCTATCGTTATTAGTATTAAACCAAGAAGCGCCCCAGCTTGGCTAATATATTTATGAATTGATGCTAGCTGATCTACTTCACCACTTAAAAATCTATAGACACCTATTAGTGCGGCTAGGCCAAAGAGCGATATGCCAATTGCTGCAAAAGGGTAATGTTTTCTGAGTCTTAGAAAGCAGAAAGCTGCAGTTAAAACTATCAGTAATTCAGTGATAGCAAAACTTGGAGGCATGTGAGACTTCTCTCTTTTGAAGTGGTCTAAATTTTTTGATCTTTTAGCATTTTATAATATTCACGCTTTATGTCTTTTGATGTCTTTCGTGAATTATCATGGCTCCATCCAGGAGGTGCAACTATGTAAAGTAGTCTGTCTTTCAAGGATCTTTTGCTCCCAAACACATCCTTTAGGATGCTCCAGTACTCATGAATAAATATTTTAAAAGGGTTGAAAGTTTCAAAATCTTTGACAAGTCCATAGTCAGGATAGGCATTCTCATTCTCAGGGACGAATGTTCCAAAAATCTTGTCCCAAATGATGAGAGTTCCAGCATAGTTACTATCCAGATATTCAGGATTTTTGCCGTGATGTACCCTATGGTGGGAAGGTGTATTAAATATTGCTTCAAACCATTTTGGTAGTTTGTGTACAGTTTCAGTATGTAAGAAGAACTGATATACTGCGTTTAACGCTCCGCAAAATATAACTAGTATTGGATTAAATCCAACTAGAACTAATGGAATTTTTAAAACTGTGGTTCCTGTGAAATGTTTAGTCCAGCCTTGCCGTAATGCAACTGCAAGAGAGTATCTTCGGCTAGAGTGATGGATTATGTGCATCGCCCAGGGCCAGCGGCATCTATGCGCAATCCTATGGTGTAAATAATAACGTAGATCGTCTAGAATAAAACAAGCTATAATGACCGTTAAAGTCAGCGGTAAATCAAATACTTTAAATTGCTCCGCCCATAATAGCATGCCCAGAGTAATAAAAGCGGCCGCTCCGTTGGTAACCACACTCATTAACCCCATAAAAATACTCACAGAGTCGTCTACGGAGTTAAGGGTGCCTCGAGCGTTAAGTAATTTCTTAGTCGTTATTTCTATTAAGATTGCAATGAAAAATATAGGTAAAGCAAATAAAGTTACTTTTGCTGAAATTATATTTTCTAAATTCATTAACTAAGCCCTCTAATACAATTATCAATTATCATCTATAACAAATTTATCCAACCATCCATATGCCACTCATAACAACCACAACAGTGGATGACAACATAGCAATGATTTTCCAGGACGCATTCGAGGGGCGCTTATTAGTGCTCGCTTTATTTTTCGATAGGTCTATCTCTCCATTGCTCCATGCCTTTGCTAAAGCCGCTATATCTTCAGTTGCGCCGGGTAAAATTTCTAAAGTTCGTCTTGCTTTGCTAAGGCCGCGGAGTAAGTCGTTTATACGCCCTTGTGGACCAAGTTCACGTTTCATTGACTTTTCAACCACTGGTCTGCTAATTTCCCACATATCGAATTCAGGATCCAAACGACGACATACACCTTCTGTCTGCATCATTGTCTTTTGCAGCATAATGAGTTGAGGCTGCATCTGCATATCAAATATTTCTGTAATTTCAAATAATTGAAGAAGCACCTTTGTCATGGCTACATTTTCAGCGGTCTGACCAAATATGGGCTCTCCCACGGAACGTAAGGCACTAGCAAAGTCCTCAATGGAATGATGTGTTGGTACGTACCCTGCCTCGAAATGCACCTCAGCTATTCGTGTATAATCTCGCATTAGGAAACCGTAGAGTATCTCGGCATGAAAACGTTGCTCTGCTGGAGCGAGCCTTCCGAGAATGCCAAAATCCACCAACCAAAGTTGTTCCTTAGCATCAATGATCATGTTACCCTCATGCATGTCTGCGTGAAAGACTCCGTAGTCAAACGAGCAGGCAAGAAAACTTTGCATAACCTTCTTTGCTATCTCTTTTTGGTTAAACTTTCCCTTTTCAAGTATTTTTTTATCTGAAACTGAGGTGCCTTCTATCCATTCAGTTACTAAAATATTTTTGCTGCCATAGTTCCAGTGAATTTCTGGAACATTAAATAACCTTGTTTCTTTGGCAGGCTCTGATAATTCAGAAGCTGCTGCAGCCTCTAACCTTAAATCAAGCTCTAACATAACTGCTCTATCAGCCGTCTCGACAAATTTTTTGGGGCCAAGTCGTTTGGATGATGGAATTAAGTTTTCTGCTATCGCCGCTACCATGTGTAATACATCCATGTCATTACGCATTCGTTTATGAATGTTAGGCCGCAGAATTTTTATGGCGACAACTTCGCCGTTTTGAAGGGTGGCTTTATGAACCTGCGCTATGGATGCAGCTGCAATTGGTTGAGAAAATGTCGAGAGTTTATCCTGCCATTTGACGCCCCACTCCTTAAGAATTATATCCTCCGCAGCTTTCATAGAAAATGGGGGTACTTTGTCCTTAAGCCGAGATAGCCCCTCAACAAAAACTGGGTCTAACATATCGCCGCGCGTAGAAAGTATTTGTCCGAACTTTATATAAGCCGGACCTAACTTTTCTAATGCTAAAGCTAATCTTTCACCTGGGTTTACTGATAGATTACGTAAGGTAAATATTCGTGAAAGACTTCCTAATACACGGGCAACTGCAGGTACGGATTTCGTATATTCTGAGGGTACCAAAGCGTCATGTCTAGCTAACACCCAGCCTGTTCTAATCATACGTACAAATGTATAAAACGTCCTTTTCATAACTCCCTATAGGAAATTATTTGGAAAGGGTATATGGATAAATGCGCGCAGCAATGTTCATTACGCAGTTATTTCAGACTTCTTCAGGAGAAGTTTTCATATAGAATTAATATTTGTTAATTTGCTTCAATTTCTTTAGTGTGTTTGAAATACTGAAATATTAATAATTCACCCGAGTTGATAATGACAAAAAAGAAAAATTTTTTTGGAACAGACGGTATCCGCGGCCCTGCCAATGTAGGTATACTCACTCCTGACAACATCATGCGTTTTGGAATGGCGGCAGGTAAGTACTTTCTTCGTGCCAACACACACAAACACTCTGTTATAATAGGAAAGGACACAAGGCTATCCGGTTATATGATTGAACCCGCTTTAGTTGCAGGGTTTACCTCTGTGGGTATGGATGTTAAACTCACTGGACCTATTCCAACGCCAGGTGTGGCGTTGATGACCACGAGGTTAAGAGCCGATCTTGGAGTTATGATTACAGCTTCGCATAATGGTTTTTCCGACAATGGTATTAAGTTATTTGGACCTGATGGACGAAAGCTTTCCGATGAGGCAGAATTAGAAATTGAAGCTTTAATGGAGGAGGGGTGGAAAGAAGGCCTTGCTATCAATAAAGACCTAGGACGTGTTAGAAGATATGAGGATTTTCAGGCCAGATATATTGAAATGGCAAAGTGGACATTTCCAAAAGGTATGAGCTTAAAAGGTATGAAGATTGTAATAGATTGTGCTAACGGCGCAGGTTATAAAACAGCCCCGGATACGCTTTGGGAGTTAGGCGCTGATGAAGTTATTTCAATAGGAGTATCCCCAAACGGCAGCAACATAAATTATAAATGTGGTTCAACTCACACGGATGCAGTAATTAGCAAAACGCTTGAGACTGGCGCAGATATAGGAATAGCTTTAGATGGCGATGCCGATAGAGTGCTTATTTGCGATGAAAAAGGCAAGCTGATTGACGGAGACCAGCTTTTAGCTTTGATAACTACAGGTTGGAGAGATAGCGGTGACTTAGCTAATGGTGGAGTAGTTGCCACAGTTATGTCAAACCTAGGCCTTGAAAATTACATTAAAAACCAAGGGCTTGACTTTATTAGAACTAATGTTGGCGATAGGCACGTTGCAGCCCGCATGTATGAGGGTGGTTATAACCTGGGAGGAGAGCAGTCTGGACACATATTGATGACTGACTTTGCCTCCACAGGTGACGGAACAATAGCTGCCTTACAAATTCTAGCGCAAATAATACGAGCCGGTAGGCCCGCCAGTGAAGTGCTTAATGTTTTTGATGCTGTGCCCCAAGCATTAAAAAATATACCATATAGTAACACTTCCCCTCTTCAAAATCCCGAGGTTCTATCGGTTATAAAAGAGGTGCAAGAGACGCTTGGAAATTCTGGACGTGTATTAGTTCGACCCTCTGGTACTGAAAAATTTATTCGAGTAATGGTTGAGAGCAATGATGAAGTAAAGGTAAACAAAATAGTCGATGACTTAGCAACATTAATTCAAATTAATAGTGATTGACCGTTAAGTTTTAATCTTCACAGATTACTATAAAAACAAATCTTTTAAATTGTAATTGTTCAGGCTATGTCCAATCTGTTGAAAGGTTTTATGTGTTTAGAGAAACATTAGATATA
>JABGVR010000130.1 GCA_018645985.1 Hellea sp.
CTAGAGTTAACTTTGAACATTTAGCTAACCTTTCAAAAGACAATAAAATGTCCGTGACTTCAGTAATAACTCAGGGTGAATTTTTATGTAATATGGGAATTAAGCTTCGTGCAGAAAACCTTATGAAGGCAAAACCAGAATTAAGGAACAACATACAAAGTCAGCTCAATAAACTAATATCACAAGATGAGATGGGTGCGTTATTCAAAGTGATATGCTTTCAATCAGAAGAGCTTGGATTACCTTTAGGTTTTGAAAGTTTGAAATGACAGCACCCTTCAAAACTCACAATCTACTGGATCATGTAAATATATCCCACGGTTTTTTTGGTCGAGTTGGCGGTGTATCCAAGAATCATTACGAAAGCTTAAATACAGGATTGGGATCAAATGATAAAAGTGCAAACGTTTTAAAAAATAGGCAGATAGTTTCCTCAAGTTTAAGCAAAAAAGCTATAAAGCTTATCAGTCTCAACCAAATTCACAGCGCCAAAGTAGTAACCGCTAGTCAAGAAAAAACTTATCAAAACTTTAGTGCTGATGGAATTGTCACAAAAACTCCAAATTTAGCCATATCTATCATGTCGGCAGATTGCGGACCTATTCTTTTCAGCGATAATGATGCTAGTATAATTGGCTGTTGCCACGCTGGTTGGCGGGGTGCACTTTCAGGGGTAATAACAAATACAATTATTGCTATGGAAAAATTAGGGGCTGATAAAAAAAATATAAATGCAGTTCTTGGACCATGTATTGGTATAGATAATTACGAGGTAGGCATTGAGTTTTACAATACGTTCATTGAAGAAAATAAATCAAATTGTATATTTTTCTCTATACAAGAAAGTGGTGAAATTTATTTTAATTTAAAAAAGTACATACTTAAAAAGCTTCATTCAGAAAATTTAAATCGAATAGACCTTATTCCTGATTGTACTTATGAACTATCAGATCTATATTTTAGTTACAGATATAACACCCACAATGGAATTAGAGACTACGGAAGAAATATTTCTACCATTATGCTTAACTCATGATTTACTTTCTTAATTTTGCACCTTAAGTCATATCACCAGTTTAAAAAGAAAGTTGAATACTATGAAGCTCATTAGTGGTACTGCAAATGAACCCTTAGCGTCAAGTATATCGGAAGTGCTTGATGTTCCACTAACTCAAATTGATATCGAAAGATTTAGAGATCAAGATATTTTTGCAAAAATTAACGAAAATGTTAGGGGGGAAGATATATTTCTGATACAACCAACTTCCGCTCCCGCCAATGACCATTTGATGGAACTCTTAATTCTTATCGATGCGTTAGTACGTGCTTCAGCTAAAAGAATTACTGCGGTAATTCCTTATTATGGTTACGCGCGGCAAGATAGGAAAACTGGAGGCAGAACCCCGATATCTGCAAAACTAGTAGCCAATTTAATATCAAAAGCTGGGGCTCACAGAGTTTTAACAGCTGACCTTCATGCAGGTCAGATACAAGGGTTTTTTGACATCCCAACTGACAATTTATTTGGACAACCAGTTTTTGTAAGCGATATCAGGGACAAGTTCTCTAAAACTGATAGAAAGAATTTATTATTTGTTTCTCCAGATACCGGCGGTGTTGTTAGAACTAGGTCTATAGCCAAACAATTTGGTGCTGACATAGCAATAGTAGATAAAAGAAGACCAAAAGCTGGCGAATCTGAAGTTATGAATATTATAGGCGATGTAGCAGGCAGAACTTGTATATTATACGATGATATAATTGACTCTGGCGGAACGCTTTGTAATGCAGCTAAAGCCTTAAAAGATCATGGTGCAAATTCAGTATCAGCATATATTACTCATGGTGTATTAAGCGACCCTGCTGTAGAAAGAATAAACAAATCTGAGCTAACAGAATTGGTAATAACAGACTCTATTGCCCAGCCTCAGAAGGTAAAAGATTGTAAAAAAATCAGAGAAGTATCAATAGCGACGCTCTTAGGCGAAGCCATTCGTCGCATCGCTAATGATGAGTCTGTATCAAAGCTATTTGAATAATCAGACTTATAAACAATCGGTATGTTTGAGAATGTCTCCATAATCCGGGCAATGACATAGTTAAGCGTAGACCTATAGCCTCTCGATTTTTTTAGGTTTGGATATCTTTGCCATGCATATGCGCGATGAATTTATACAATTGTGGTATATATATTTCACAAGCTGTTCCATTGGCAAGTTTTGCAATTAACTACTCTATAGCATTCGCTATACAAGCATTTAGGGAGTTGGCAACATCATCATCGATAGAATAAAAATGAACCCAATATTCCCCTCAGCGCGCTGAAGTCTCAAGCTCTCAGATTTTTAGGATATCCTTAATGTATATAGCTTAAGCCGCGCAACTAAAGCTGCGCGGAATATATAATTGTAGCTATCTTACAAAATTTTTTGATGACTTTATTATTCATTATCTGTTGCAATTGTATCAAGATGCATCATTTTTTTAATAAATGGTGAAATTAAGATCAGTACGATACCAACACCTACAGCCAGTTTACCAACACTCGAATAAACTAATATTACTTGATCTGCACCACCTCCATCAGCAGTTGTTAATTTTGCAATTTGAGCAGCTGCAAAATTACCAAATCCGGAAGCCAAGAACCAAGCTCCCATAATCAATCCTACCATTTTAGGAACAGATAGCCTTGTCATTGCGGATAAACCTACTGGCGATAAACATAATTCTCCAGTGGTATGCAGAAGATAGATTAAGAAAATAAAAATTACTGGTGTCATTTCAGAGCCAGCAGCATTAGCCCCCCAAACTAGTACAAGAAACCCTAAACCAAGCTGAATTATACCCAAACCAAATTTAGCGGGGGCTGACGGATCTAAATTTCTTTTGCCTAACCACACCCAAAAAGCAGCGAACAAAGGACCTAAGAGGACTATATACATAGCGTTTAGGGACTGAAAAACAGAGGTCTTAATCTCTTGACCAAAAATAGTTCGATCAACAGAACGGTCTGTAAA
>JABGVR010000131.1 GCA_018645985.1 Hellea sp.
ATATATTTGTTTTGGAGTTGTGGGCGAGGAATATGAAAAGCGAAGACTTCGAGTTTTGTATTCGTGACCTGCCATGAGACTTATACTGTATGCCTCTTCATCGAAACTAATTACTTTTTCTGAGTTATCGATTAAATTCCTGATTATGATTTTAGGGAGAGCATTTTCTCTAACCAGTCTAACTAAGTAATTTGAAAAAGTTCTTAGCCCCAGAATTAGTGTTCCAGGGTGGTGGGGTATAACTAAATTCCAATGTTTACAGCCTGGTTTGTTGATACTCGTATGCATTACTGCAAAATCTGTGGAGTTGTTGTAATTTGTGAGTATATATAAATTTTCATTATGATCATGAATACTATATTCGTGACCTGAAGTTCGTTTATTTATACACATTGGTCTATCGTATGGCTTATCTGACGGGATTATCCAGACTTCATTAGTAGTGTGGTTATGAATATTAATTTCTATATAATTACCACTATCTGTTTCTCCGACGGATACAAAAAAACTTGGGTCTTTTTCTAAATAAATTAATTTTGGTTCATCTAATTGATCATGAATATTTTTCGCGTAGACGGCACACGGTCGCTGATTAACATCTCGCTCAACCCAAAATAAAATATTATTATCTTTTGCCCATTGAATTTCTCCATTACTTTTAATTATTTTTGTAGTGTGAGCTTGTCCATGCATAGGTTTGATAAATATTTCGTAGTTTTCTGCTCCTGACCCATCGACTGAATATGCTAACCATTCATGATTTTTACTATGAGCTACATCACCAATGTCAAAATAAGATGGGTACAGTTTTGAAAGTTCTTCTGCATCAAGTATAACTTGAGGATCCTCTGATATTTCCCTTGTTGTTTGATCTATGGGAAAGCGCTGATAGATGCCATGCTCATCATTATCTTTGTATTTGTGATTATATGCATAATTATAATCTGGGGATGGCACTGTTGATGTATTTGGCTCTAAACGACCCTTCATTTCCTGAAATATTTTTTCGCGTAGAGGTTCTAAGTCCTCAAGTACCTGTTTAGTATATAGGTTTTCTTTATTAAGGTGCTCGTTTATTTCAGGGTTTAGTTTTGACGAATCTGTCATTACACTTTGCCAGTTATCGTCTTTAAGCCAGCTATAATTATCATACCTAGTTTTATCTAGCTGTTTTATAGTTTTTAGGACTTTCTTTGTAACTGGCGGGGTTATATTTGTTCTTAGTTTCTTTATCATTAGGGTGATGTAAACGGATGCAGAAAGACAGGCAAGTATTGGTTTGCAATAAAGGTTTAAAAACGAGATAAAATAATCAAATGATTTATAATGAAGTTAATTCACAAATTTTTTGAGTATTTTATTTCTTTTTAAGCTATTTTACTTTCCCTTATGAAATCACATGTTTATCAAGTAAAAGTATTATTCATTTTAATGGAGCGTTTTAAATGCGTCACGCATTTCTTTTGTCACTTGTTATGGGGACGACTTGGCTAGTGCTTTCAGGTTATTTTATCGGCATGATTTTAACTTTTGGCTTGATCTCAATAGTTTTTGTAGTGTGGATGACAAAAAGATTAGCCATTCTCGATGACGAAACCGTTCCATATTTAAATATAGCAAAGACATGCAAATATTACTTTTGGTTATTTATAGAAATAGTGAAGGCCAACATCCAAGTAGTAAAAGCTGTGATAAGCCCTAATTCTGAAATTAGCCCGACATTAATAAAGATACCTCTACGTAGTAACATTGATATAGCCCAAACAATGTTTGCGAACTCTATTACACTTACTCCAGGAACCGTTAGCGTAGATGTTAAAGAAGACCATATTTTGGTTCATGCTTTATTGAAGGAAATGAGTAATCCAGAAGATTTTTATGAAATGCACACTCGTTCAGCTGAAGCATTAAGTATTAGTTTGAAAGACAATTAGATGCCTATGTTTTTAGAATACTTTAATTTAGGCGCTGCATTTTTTATTATTGTGTGCATGGTGCTAATGTTAGGTCGTTTGTTAGGTGGTCCAACATTATATGATAGATTATTAGCGGTCAATTCCTTCGGTACTAAGACAATAATATTTCTTTGTATTTTTTGTTTTATTATCAATAGGCCAGATGGTTTAGATATTGCCTTATTATACGCTTTGATGAATTTCATAGCTACAATTGCTGTTCTAAAGTTTTTTAATTACCGGTGCCTTGGTGTTCCTTTAATAAAAGAACAGATGGAGGTAGAAGAATGATAATTTCTACTCTTTCAGCAGTTATTTTAGATAGCAACATCGGGTGGGCAGGGCTACTTCAAGTCAGCCTATCGTGCATTACAATAGCTTTAGGGCTATTTTTTGTATTGGCAGGATCTATTGGTGTTCTAAGGTTCCCAGATTTTTATACCCGATTGCATGCTGCGGGAATGACTGATACTTTAGGGGCGGAATTAATATTAATTGGATTAATTATTCAATCAGGTTTTACTCAGACTAGTCTTAAGCTTTTGATGATCGGGTTCTTCCTATTATTGACCAGTCCTACAGCCACTCATGCAATAGCTCATTCAGCTTATACAGCTAACCTGAAGCCTAAGTTAGGAAAGCATAGCTTTTCTAAAACTCGCGGAGGGAGATCATGATGCTAGCATCTTATGCTACAGCTCCAACCATCATTCTTGATTTAGCTTTAATGGCAATTTTGATAATAGTTGCTTTTTCAATAGTTAGGATGCGTAGTTTATTCGCTATAGTTATGCTTCAGGGAGTTTATTCTTTAGTCTCAGCCGCTTGGTTTGTATCTTTAGATGCAGTGGACGTTGCATTTACTGAAGCTGCTGTAGGCGCTGGTGTTTCTACTGTATTGATGTTGGCTGCGATGCTGTTGGCTAATAGAAAGTCAGACCCTGTCCCTATATCTAAACAAATTGCGCCTCTATTGGTTGTAATATTTGCAGGGTTGGCGATGTTTTATGCAATTGGAGACATGCCAGCTTATGGTGATGTGAATTCACCTGCTAACACAGGTGTTGGAATGGACTATATTGATCGTACTACAAAAGAAATACATATCCCTAATGTTGTTACCGCAGTTTTAGCAAGTTATCGAGGATATGATACATTTGGTGAGGCAGTAGTTATTTTTTCAGCAGGATTGGGCGTACTCTTATTACTCGGTCTTAACGGTAATGCAGGTCGGTGGACGGCAAGTCCCAGTGGACAGAACATATACCCGCCTATGGCCCCATCTGCTAATTCGCGGTTGAGCGTTTCAAGCGATAATAGTAAATCAGTAACAAGTTCTGCGGTTAAGGAACCTTCTTCTAGCACTACGAGAAAGAGTAAACGGAAGCGCTTTAAAGATAAAGGTAATAACTGATGCACGACCCGCATGTAATTTTAAAAGTTATTAGTAAGTTCTTGGTGCCATTTATTGCCTTGTTTGCTTTTTATGTTCAATTCCATGGTGATTTCGGTCCTGGCGGGGGCTTTCAGGCTGGTGTTATACTTGCTGCTGCTGTCATTTTGTATGCTCTTATATTTGGTCTTGATGCTGCAAAGAAAGCGTTTCCCCCTAGTTGGGTGAGGGTAGGTATGTCTTTAGGTGTCTTGCTTTATGGGGGCACTGGAGTTCTTACTTGGATTTTAGGGGGTGACTTTTTATCTTATGGAGTGCTTGCCCATGATCCAGCTCATGGACAACATTATGGCATAATAGCAGTAGAGCTGGGTATTCTATGCTCTGTGACTAACGTGATGATTGCAATTTTTTATGCATTTGGTTCGCGGCAACCTGAAGTAGATGAGGATAACTGGTAATGCTTTCTCTTCTATTAGATCAATACAATTATGCAGTTGTAATTATTTTGATGATGACCGGCCTATATGTCGTTTTTGCGAGCCGAAATTTAATAAAAAAACTTGTTGGTTTATCCATTTTCCAAACTTCCGTTTTTTTGCTTTATATAACGATTGGTAAAGTATCAGGAGGGCAACCTCCTATTGTAGAAAGTCATGGTTCTGATCATGCTAATTCAGAAACTTTGCTTTTTGCGTCAATTGGCGAGGTGGATTCAGTCGCGCAGTCGAGTTCTGAAGTCTTATATTCTAATCCTTTACCGCATGTTTTGATTCTAACGGCAATTGTTGTCGGTGTGGCTACATTAGCAATAGGTTTGTCATTAGTAGTTCGTGTACGAGAGGTTTATGGGACTATTGAAGAGGATAAAATAGAAGAATATGACCGAATTTATTATAAAGAAATACTGGAAAGACAATGAGTTTTATGCCCTTATTTCCTCAGTGGATTTTTGAACAAGGTCCTGCCTTTCTAATTGTTCTTCCTCTATTAATGGGTGCAATTATAGCGATATTACCCAATAGAAGTATGGCATGGTGGTTTACGTTTTTTGTTACTTTAATTTGCACCTACACTGCATTTGGCCTTTTTCAGCATATTTATTTTGATAGCTTTTTGCTTTACACTATGGGTGGCTGGGCCCCCCCTCACGGAATATCTTTGATCGTTGATGGTTTAAGCGCTCCTATTCTACTTCTGATATCTGTAATGGCAATGCTTACAGTTATTTATGCTTTACCTGCTTCAATTTCAGAAATTGAACCTAAGAAAAGAGGACCTTTTTACGCTGCTTTTTTAATATGCTTTGCAGGTTTAATGGGAATGGTAATCACCGGCGATGCCTTCAATGTTTTCGTTTTTCTTGAGGTAAGCTCTATAAGTACTTATGCGCTTGTAGCGATGGGCGCCGCCCGTGATAGACGTTCTTTAGCGGCAGCTTATAATTACCTTATAATGGGTTCGATTGGTGCTACATTTTTTGTGATAGGATTGGGGTTTCTATTCATGGAAACGGGAACCTTAAACATGGCCGAAATGTCCGCTATTTTATCTGACCTTGATGGCGGCACCCGTGTATCGAAGGTTGGATATGGGTTTATAGTAGTTGGTTTGGGACTTAAGATTGCCATGTTCCCGCTTCACACTTGGTTACCACGTGCTTATGCGTATGCTCCAACAAAAATTACAATTTTTTTAGCTTCGACAGCTACTAAAGCCGCGATTTATTTATTGCTTAGATTTACATTTACAGTTTTTGACCCAAGTTTTGATTATATTTCTATAATGCTCAAGTATCTAATTGTTGGTGCTGCTGTTGTGGGAATGGTCTTTGCATCGTTTCAGGCTATATTTCAAAGCGATGTTCGCAGAGTACTAGCCTATTCATCAGTAGCCCAAGTCGGTTATATTTTACTCGGGATTGGCATTGCCACATCCTCCGGCCTGGCAGCGGGTTACTTACACCTACTTAATCATGCAATTATCAAGGGCTGCTTATTTATATCAGTTGGAGCTTTCTGGTATCGTTTTGGGATTACTCGAGTTGATGATTTTTCTGGCTTATTTAAGACAATGCCTTTGACTATGGGAGCATTTACATTGGGAGGTCTGTCATTAATAGGCGTTCCATTTACCGCTGGGTTTGTTTCCAAAGTTAAATTAATTCTAGCTGCTGCTGAACAAGAAATGTGGTGGGCAGTATTGGTAATTGTATTCAGTTCTGTTTTAGCTATTGTTTATATAGGTAGAATAATTATGGCAGCGTATTTTGGGAGTCCACCCAAGATTAATGGTAGTACATTTACTAAAAATGAAGCGCCCTTTATGATGCTTTTTCCAATGTGGGCTCTAGGGTTAATGTCGATTGCTATTGGTTTAAATGCATTTGGAATAGGCGATACTTTCGTTTCTGCCTCAGAGATTGCGGCATCAGTATTGCTCGGAGGTAGAGGTTAGCATGGAATTAACTAATGAGTTAGCGTTGCTTTTACTTTTGTTGATTCCCCTAATTGCGGGTGGCTTGATACCTTTATTTTCTAATCGCCCAAACATTAGGGAGGCAATTACATTTTTATCGGGTATATTGCTTTTATTAAATGTATTTTTTTTATTGAGTGCTATTAACTCTGGCGCGAAACCAGAATTACATTTATTTACATTTGCTGGAAATTTTGATGTTAGGCTAGAATTAGAGCCACTGGGTGCGATCTTTGCGGCAATTGCAAGTTCTTTATGGATTGTAAACTCAGTATTTACTTTAGGTTATATGCGGGGAAACAAAGAAAAAAACCAAACACGGTTTTTTGGATTAGTAGCAATCGCTATTTTTGGTGCTATGGGAATAGCAGCCTCGGCCAACTTAATTACATTATTTATATTTTATGAAGTATTAACTATATCGACATTCCCGTTGGTGACTCATAAGGGTGATCTGAAAGCAAAGCGAGGCGGTACAATATATGCTTTAGTTTTGATGGGAACATCATTGATGTTTTTACTTCCTGCAATACTTGGTACGCATATAGTGGCAGGACATTCGGACTTTGTTGTCGGTGGAATTTTTCCATCAGGAACTAGCAATTTTACCACATCTATTTTACTTCTATTATTTGTATTTGGTATTGGTAAGGCGGCTTTAATGCCGATGCACTTTTGGTTACCTAATGCAATGGTAGCGCCTACACCAGTTTCAGCGCTTTTACATGCTGTAGCAGTTGTAAAAGCTGGTGTTTTTTCAGTTTTAAAGATAACTATATTTATTTTTGGCGAGGCTGTAATGGCTGACATGAATATGAGCACTTGCTTATCTTGGGTGGCGGCCATAACGATTGTTCTTGCCTCAATTATTGCCTTAAGAAAGGATAATTTGAAAGCTAGGTTGGCTTATTCTACAGTTTCTCAACTCGCATATATTACATTTGCTGCGATGTTAGCTACACCAGCTGCATTTATAGGTGGAGCATTACAAATTGTGATGCATGCTTGGGGGAAAATTACTTTATTTATGTGTGCTGGAGCAATTTATACCATAGCACATAGAACAGAAATATCTAAACTGGATGGCCTAGGTAGAACTATGCCTTGGGTGTTTGGTGCATTTTTAGTTGCTTCTATTTCAATTATAGGCATACCGCCTATGGGAGGATCTTGGCCAAAATACTTTTTGATTGTAGGTGCTCTCGAGAGCGGAAAAGGTATTCTTACTGCTGCTCTTGTACTTTCATCTATCCTAAACATTGTTTACCTAATCCCAATTTCTATTAGGGCTTTTTTGAAAACCCCCACAGATATTTTAATCGATAATAGTTTAATAGAGGTACGAAAGAAAAATATATGGGTAATAATACCCCCAGTGATTTCAGCTGCAGGAGCTTTCATTTTATTCTTTTATGTAGGAAGCATTGTTGACTTTTTGCAGCCTGTAATTTCAGTAGGTGAATAGTTATGAGTTCAATTAGAAAACCAGGTCAGCCAGGAAAAGCAATGGACAAACAAGAAGGTATTCATCCTTTTGCCATTCCATTTCTTTGGCTAGGAAATAAGAAAGTAATAGATAGATTTATATGGATTCCTTTTTTCGGTTTAATATTAACTATTTTAATTGGTCTTTTATATCCTCAAAAACACCCTGCTCCCTGGGATGTTGTACCAGGCTCTTGGGCTTTGATAGGGTTTGTTTCTTATAGTTTAATAGTTCTTTGTGCTAAACCTCTTACTTTTCTTCTAGCGCGCCCTGAGAATTACTATGGAGAAGGGGGGCTGTTGGATCCCGAGTTTTCAGTAGAAAATGTGGAAGATGAAAATGATTGATTTTCTTCAAATTAACCCCGGAGTTTGGCTTATACTATCAGGTATAATCTGTGCACTAATACCTAATAGCTTTTTAACTCAGCTAACTCGTAAGTGCTTAGTGACTGGAGCACCAATATTTACTGCTTTTATGATAACTCAAATTTTTACTTCTGATATTGTTGTGGGAGGTAAAATATCCATTGCAGGTATAGATCTGACAACTTTACGAATTGATAGTTTATCAATGGTTTGGGGTTACCTCTTTTGTTTAATTGGAGTGCTTAATGGTATTTTTGGATTACATGAAAAATGTAGGATTACCGATAGTTCTGCTTTAATTTATTCAGGTGCTGCAATAGCCGGAGTTCTCTCAGGTGACCTTTTAACTTTATTTCTCTTTTGGGAGTTAACCGCCATTTCATCTGTATTTTTAGTATGGCGTGGTGGAGAGCATGCATATGCAGCTGGAGTACGATACCTAGCTTTGCATGTATTATCTGGTGTTATTTTGCTGATTGGGGCAATCATTCATGCAAATTATAACGGAGGGAGTTATGCTTTTGACCACATTGGGTTACAAAACCTTGGTGGCTGGCTTATATTGCTCGCCATTGGTATTAAATGCGGTTTTCCTTTTTTACACATGTGGATGCAAGATGCGTACCCCAAGGCTTCGGTCACAGGTACAGTAATATTATCAGCATTTACAACAAAAATGGCCATCTACACTTTAGCAAGAGGGTATGTTGGAACAGAAATATTAATTTATATTGGGGCGGTGATGACTTGTTTCCCTGTATTTTTTGCGTTGGTTGAAAATGACCTTAGAAGAGTATTATCCTTTTCTTTAAACAATCAATTAGGCTTCATGGTTTGTGGTATTGGTATAGGTACTGAATTAGCAATTAATGGTGTTGTAGGGCAAGTTTTTGTTCATGTGATATTTAAAAGTTTGCTGTTTATGTCCATTGGAGCAGTTATCTACCGTGTTGGAACTTCGAAAGCCTCTGAACTAGGGGGGTTGTTTCGTTCAATGCCAATAACTGCATTATTTTGTTTAATTGGTGCTGGTTCAATTGCTGCTTTTCCATTGCTAGCAGCATTTGTTACAAAGGCGATGATTATAAGCTCTGTTATTTATGAGGCACACCATAACTCAGCTTTATACGTGATAGCAGCAATGTTATTATTTGCATCAGCCGGTGTTATGGAGCACTCGGGAATAAAAGTTCCTTATTTCACATTTTTTAGCCATGATAGTGGACGTAGAGTTAAGGAAGCCCCATGGAATATGTTAGTAGCTATGGGTTTGGCAGCTTCACTTTGTATATTTTTAGCTTTTCCTTGGGGTGGCTACCAAATGTTATATGACCTTCTGCCCTATGAGGCTGACTATAAGCCTTATACAGTAGATCATGTAGTGTTTCAGCTGCAGTTATTATTTGCAGCAATTACAGCATTCTGTATTTTAAAAAAATCAGGTTTATACCCTGCAGAAAAACGATCTGAGATTTTAGACTTTGACTGGTTTTATAGAAAATGTGGACTTTATATAGTTAAGTCGATTAACCATACATGGAATGCTCTTGATACGAGATTGTCAAACGCCACCAGAAATACATATAATACTATAAATAAGAGCTTGTATGGAATATTTAGCCCAATAGGTGGCTTTAGTAAAACAGCCCCAAGCGGACTAGCCGCTGTAATGACTGCGGCTATGCTTATATTGGTGCTTATTTTGGTATACTTTGTAAGGTAAATATTTTTATCATTCCCATTCTTAGAATTGAATCGGCTCCGTAATAAAAAATACGGTTAATTCCTTGTTAACCTTTAAATTAACCTAACAAACTCTTGCCACAGGCACATTCCTGATTCACGCATAGTTTAAGTATTAAAACTTAATAAAAATGTTCAAAGGGGTTGTCGGTGCTTTCTGATGATAATGTACTTCACCAAATGGTTTTACCAGAACAACAAAGCTTTTATAATTATTGGCTGAGTAAATGTGATGGGGATATATTTCCTTCAAGGGATGATATTTCCCCCAGTGATATTTCTAAGCAGCTTCCAATGACTAGTATTATAAATGTGGAGAATGATGAAGGGCGAAGATTCAAATACAGATTGGCTGGCACCGGTTTTTGGAAACTATATAAAAGTGAGATACAGGGAAAATTTATAGACGAGCTGCCTATTGGCGATCGTTCGGATTATTGGAACAGAGTGCTTGGGCAAGTGGTTGATAAGCGCAAACCCTATGCAGGTGTAACCCAACCAGGAACAATAAATGCTGCAAACTATGCTCTGTTTTGGGTAAGATTGCCTATTTCTGATAATAAGAAGGATATTAACCTCATACTTGGTTACGATCATTTAGTAAAAATTTCTGAAGTAAAGCAAGATCAATCAAGGTCTGGTTTGATGACTGCATAAAAAAATTTATTTACTAAATAGTGATAAAGATAATTTAGTTGGCTCTTGTTATACATTTTTTTATTCTTAGATTATGTTAATGGCTAAAGACCCTTATAAATTACTAAATGTACCAAATAATGCTAAAGATGCAGAAATTCAAAAAGCTTATAGGTTGTTAGCTAAAAAATATCACCCAGATGTAAATAAAGATAAGCCTCTGATGGCAGAAAAATTCAAAGAAATTTCCGCAGCCTACACTCTATTATCAGATAAAGAGATGAGAAGGAATTACGATAAAGGTCAAATTGATGGCTCTGGACAACAAAAAAGCCCCTTTGGCCAAGGAAGAAGTGGGTATAGTTCTGATTTCTCCGGAATGGGAGGGCAAGATGATATGGCAAGTATGTTTTCATCTCTGTTTGGAATGAATATGGGTAATATGCACGGTGGTATGCAGCAAAGACATCAGCCACCACAAAAAGGAGCAGACCTAAGATATAAAATTAATATTAATTTTATTAATGCCCTAAAGGGTGAATCTAAGAAATTATCGTCTGGTTTAATCCTTAAAATACCCAAGGGTGTTGAAAGTGGTCAGGTATTGAGAATTAAAAATAAGGGAAAACCAGGGACCAACGGAGGTCCAAGCGGAGATGTTAAGGTTGAAATTTCTGTAGCTCCACATAAAAATTTAAAAAGAAATGGGAAAAAGCTGTTACTTAATCTTCCTATCTCACTTGAAGAGGCTGTCTATGGATGTAAAATTTCACTACCTTTACCAAGCGGTGAGGTAGAGTTTAAAGTTCCGGAAGGTTCAAATACCGGACAAAAACTTCGATTAAAT
>JABGVR010000132.1 GCA_018645985.1 Hellea sp.
AACACCTACTAGCATTTCTACAGAAACTACAGGAGGTGATCCATTAATTGGTGGATTCTACACAAATGACGTTATAGACCCTATGTCTTTAGCTTCAATGGATTTTGATCAAAGTGATCGTTTTGATGGATCAGACATTGGTGGATTCGAAACAGCCCCATCTGATCTCAGAAAAGATTTTATTGAAACTGTTACTGGTACTGGCACATCAATACCAACTGCTGAAGAGATAGCTCCAACAACTGGTAATGTATCTACATACACGAAAGATGGTAAAGAAGAGCAATTTGAATCTTTCGGTCAGGTTAATAGGTTTGGTGTATATGCTGGTGATGGCTTTGAATGGTATGAAAACGAAAGTGTAGAAAATCCAAATGGCGATCCTGTGTTAAGTAGAAGATATACTGGCACACCAGAAACAATGAATGGCCTTGGTACAGAACCTATTAGCGCAACTACAATTGGTCATGGAAATCAACAAGATAGAGAAAAATTCAAACGAATAGGTCAAATATCTATGGATGAAGGCAGTGAGTTTGCGTCTACTCAAGGCTCCGCAAATGATGGCGACTTCTTAGAGTTCTTAAAGACAGGTAAATTTGGTGCAAGTAAATCATTCGCTGATCAATATGAAATTGATGATTATGAACCAACGCTAACATATGGCGATAGTGAAATATCTTCTTCTAATAAATCATCTAATCAAAATGCTTTAGAGCTTATTGCTAAAACTGATATAAAGGACGAAATTTTGCCAGATTTTTTTGATTCTGGCATTACGCCTAGCCAGCAAAGCATTAATGATATGAAGCTTTATGGTCAGTTTGGTCAACAGCCTAATGCTGCTGAATATGCTCAGATGACACAAGTTATGAACCGTTTAGGTGAAACTCCTATGACTAAAGAGTTTCAAGACGAAATAGCAGATCAAATGAGATCAGATGGTGCTTCTGAAGCTGACATAGCCAAGTATCGAAAGTCTAGTCCTATAGGTGAAGACATTAATCCTTTCTATGATACCTTTGGTGAAGCTGAAGGTTTTGCAGAAAAAGCTGGTTCTGCAATAAGAAGCCTTCTCAATTTTGGTGTTAAGTCTTTAACTTACGGTCTAATTGATCCTGCTAAGATGAGCAAAGATCAAGCAGAGAAATACATGGAAGCATTGCAAGAAACTGGCACTTATTCTTATGACGATTCTAATGTCTTAAAAGGTGTTTTAGACGCAGAAGGAAATACTGTAAAAGGATTTAACGACTTTAAAAATACTAAAGCAGGGGCTGTATCATTCAACGATTTAACAACTGAATCATCTGACAGAGATAATGATAGATGCCCTGATGGATATGTATATGACGTTGCTGAACAGATGTGTGTTCCTATAATTGATGATGGTGCAGGCGGTGGTTCAGGTTCATCTAATTTAAAACTTGGTGAAAGACCTAAAAGACCTCCATCTACACAGCCTGATAGACCTCCAGTTGTAAGACCGCCATCAGGTGGGACAGGTGCTGCTGGAGTAAACTTCCGTCAACCTAAATTCTTTCAAGATGGTGGAAGTGTAACCCCTAACATAGATAGCTTTTTAAGTGGCTTGAGGTAGTTAAATGGAAGGCCTTGATAACTTTTCAGAGTATCTAACTGATGAAGAGTTAGCCAAGGTAGCTCCTATGCTTGAGCGTTTATCCACGTTGGATAAGCGTTCTGAAAAGCAAAACAACTACATGAATTTTGTAAAGCATGTTTGGCCTCAGTTTATTGAGGGCAGGCACCACAAGATTTATGCTGAAAAGCTACAAGCTGTGGCTGATGGTAAGTTAAAACGTTTAATTATTAACATGCCACCTCGTCATACGAAATCTGAGTTTGCAAGTTATTTGTTTCCGACTTGGCTTATGGGCAGACGCCCTGATTTGAAAATCATTCAAGCAACTCACACGGCTGAACTTGCTGTTGGCTTTGGTCGTAAAATAAAAAACCTTATTGAAAGTGAAGACTTCAAGGATGTATTTCCTGAAGTTAGCTTGGCTGCCGATGCGAAAGCGAGTGGACGTTGGAGTACGAACAAAGGCGGCGAATATTACGCTGTTGGTGTTGGTGGCGCTCTGGCTGGTCGTGGTGCGGACTTGGCAATCATTGATGACCCTGTATCTGAGCAAGATGCTTTGAGCGTTACGGCGTTGGATAATATTTACGAATGGTACACGTCTGGTCCTCGACAGCGTTTACAGCCCGGTGGTGCCATAATAATTGTTATGACACGTTGGTCTATTCGTGATCTAACAGCTAAGGTTTTAGCAAAACAAAGTGAAAAAGGTGCTGATAAGTGGGAGATTGTAGAGTTCCCTGCTATTATGCCCTCTGGCGAACCATTATGGCCTGAGTATTGGGCTTTAGAAGAACTAGAAGGCGTTAAAGCCTCTATTCCTGTTGCCAAATGGAACGCTCAGTATATGCAGAACCCCACTGCTGAAGAAGGTGCTATTATTAAGCGCGAGTGGTGGAAGGTCTGGGAAAAAGACGATCCACCTCCATGTAGCTATATTATACAAAGTTATGATACTGCGTTTAGTAAAAGCGATAGGGCTGACTATAGTGCTATAACAACTTGGGGTATTTTTACTCACGAACAGACGCATGAAGAGCATATTATACTTTTAGATGCTGAAAGAGGGCGCTGGGAGTTTCCTGAGTTAAAAGAACAAGCATTAGAGTCATATAAGCTATACGATCCAGATATGGTTTTGATTGAGCAAAAAGCAAGTGGTATGCCGTTGACCCAAGAGCTAAGGCGAATGGGAATACCAGTAACACCATTTACTCCGAGCCGTGGTGCTGATAAGTTTACTCGTATGCACGCTTGTGCGCCTGTGTTTGAAAGTGGCATGGTCTGGTGTCCAGAAGCTAACTTCTCTGATGAAGTTATGGAAGAATGTGCCGCTTTTCCAAATGGTGAACATGATGACTTGGCGGATTCGATGACTCAGGCTATACTACGATTTAGACAAGGTGGTTTCATTATCACGCCAACTGACTATGATGATGAAGATGAGATCGCTTTTAAGAAACAAAAACGTGAATATTACTAGGAGATTAGTATGGATATTAAAAAAATGTTACTGAAGTTATCGCGCTTAAAAGGCAAGGACATGAGTGGCCTTAGTCCATCTGAACTAGCCGAAGCGGGAACTGATCCTAAAGAAAAAATTTCAGAAGCTGAACTTCAGGAGTTAGTTAAAATGTTAGGTACAACATCTGCAAAACCTAAGCCTCGTCCATTTAAAAATGGTGGTAAGGTTATGGAATACAAAAAAGGTGGTGCAGTTAAAAAGAAAAAAGCCAAAAAGAAAAAATCTAAAATGGGTTGCGTTATGGCTGGACGTGGCGGAAAGTACAAGGGAATGGGCTAATGAGTAAAAAGTATAAAGGTTTTTCTAAATTACCAGAAGCTGTTCAGAATAAAATGGACCCTGATCTAGCTAAGAAATACATGCACGGTGGTGCTGTTAAAGAGTATGGTCATGGCGGAAGCGTTGAAAAAGAAAGTAATGGTATGTCTCGTGGATGCGGCGCAGCTATTTCTGGTAAAAAGTTTAGTGGAGTAAAATAATGACTAAAATCATCATTAACATTGATATGGATGAGCTTACATCTGGGGTCAACCAAGTTGTTGATGATGGCATGTATGAT
>JABGVR010000133.1 GCA_018645985.1 Hellea sp.
GGTACTCCCATGTGAAACCAATACCGCCATGAAGCTGTATCGCGTCACCTGCTACTTTAAAATATGCTTCAGTTGCATAGGCTTTTGCTATTAGCACCGCCTCTGTTTTCTCAACTTCAGTCGCCACAGCCGCTGCATAAACAGCTGATTTCGCTGCTTCAATTAAAATAAACATATCTGCACAACGATGTTTTATAGCTTGAAAGCTAGCAATAGACCTTCCAAATTGAACCCTTTGTGAGGCATATTCTAAAGTCATATCTAAACATTTTTGCGCACCACCGATACATTCTGCAGCCAGTGCAATTTGCGATTGAGAAATAATATCTTCAAAGAAATCTAATTCTACAGTTCCAATTAATAAAAAATCAGTATCAGAAACTTTGCTCCAATCAACGTCACAAAAACTGCGCGTTGGATCCATAGTTTTCTTTGAATTTATTTTAAGACCCGGTGCACTTGCATCTAAATATACAACTTCGATAAGTTTGTTTTTTAATCGTGATATCAGAATAAAATCAGCCGTATCAGCGTTAGGGGAATTAATACATTTTTTTTCTCTTCCTACATGACCTGAAGAGAAAACACCTTGTATTTCTCCTCTAGCAATTCTTGGCAAATACTCTTTCTTAAATTGAGTTGTTGCAATTTTTGAGATAATATCAACTACTTGTCCACCTGTAGTCAAAAACGGAATGGCGCACAATGAAGCACCTAATTCCTCCATTACAACAACTCGGCCCAAATCATCAAGTCCAGACCCACCAAAATCCTCACTTATTGCAACACCCACCATCCCAAGGTCATGTGAAAAACCACTCCAAGCTTCCTTATCAAAGGCTTTTCCTGACCTATAAATACGCTCAGGCCCTTTTCCGTTTTCATACCACTCCTGTAGAAAACCAGATAAAGCTTCACGTATCATTTCATGATCGCTATTGAAGGGGTACACCATTTTAACTTCCGTAAACTTTTTGGCCAGGCGGAGTGATAGCAACTAATTCAGATATTACTTCACCAAGCTCCTCCACATGGTAACGTTCACCTTTATCCTTTATGGGTCCTGTTTTCCATCCCTGGGATATAGAAAGTTTACCACCAAAGCTCTCAAAACAAATACCGTTAATATTAGAAGACCTTTCACTTACTAAAAAACAAATCAAAGGGGCAACATTTGATGGGTCAAATTTATCAAAACTACCATCCTCTGGCACCTTCATCATATCGGCGAATACTTCCTCAGTCATTCCTGTACGTCCTTGAGGCGCAACAGCATTAGCTGTTATCCCATATCTTTTTAATTCTGCGGATTGATTTAATGTTAAAGTAAGAATTCCTCCTTTTGCCGCTGAATAGTTTGTTTGGCCAACCGAACCCTGAAGTCCAGCACCTGAACTAGTATTAATTATTCGCGCATTGACGTCATTCCCTTCTTTACTTTGTTGACGCCAATATTTTGCTGCGTGGGAACTTATACAAAAGTGCCCTTTTAAATGAACGCGAATAACTTGATCCCAATCATCCTCAGATAAAGAAGTGAACATACGATCACGATTATTCCCCGCATTATTTATAACTGCATGAAGACTACCGAATTCTTTAATTGCCATAGCTACGATATCAAATGACTCATCATAACTGGTGATATCATTGGTATTAATAATAGCTCTCCCCCCATTAGAGACAACATCTTCTACAGTTTTACGTGCAGTATCGGGGTTTATATCATTCACTACAACATTTGCACCTTCTAAACCCAAAGCTAATGCATAGGCTCTGCCAAGGCCCCCACCGGCACCTGTTATAATTACCGTTCGGTCTTTACAGAAATCAACCATCATTAAAGCCTTTCAATGATTGTTACATTAGCTACACCACCACCTTCACACATTGTTTGAAGCCCATATCGCACTCCTCGTCTTTCCATTTCATGAAGCAAGGTTGTCATGAGTTTAGTACCTGTCGACCCAAGTGGATGGCCTAAAGAAATTGCTCCCCCATTCACATTTGTTTTTTCATGCGGAATATTAGTTTCCTGCATCCATGCCATCGGAACCGATGCAAAGGCTTCATTGCATTCAGCCAGATCGATCTCACTAGAATTCATTCCTGCACGAAATAATGCACGTTTGGTAGCCGCAATTGGACCTGTAAGCATCAAGATAGGGTCATCCCCCATTACTTCTAAGTGGTGAATTCGAGCGCGGGGTTTTAGATTATATCTTTTTACAGCATCTGCAGAAGCGAGTAATATTGCAGAAGATCCATCACAGGTTTGACTGGCAACACCTGCAGTAATGAGGCCATGCGCATCAAAAGCCTCTAATTCAGCCATTCGCTCCATAGACGTATTGGCACGGATAGTTTCATCCTGCTCAAGACCATTAATACTAGATATTTCTTTATTAAACCAACCAGAATCTCTAGCTTTATCGGCACGTCGGTGACTATTTAATGAAAATTCTTCTAAATCCTTTCTCGAAAATCCCCATCGCTTAGCTATTTCAGACGCACCATAAAATTGATCAACTGGGGCATCACCAAAACGCTTTAACCAACCAGGAGATGTGTGAAAGGGGTGATCAAATCCTAATTCTCGACCCGCTATCATAGATGCCCCTATTGGTATCTTAGACATTGTTTGAACTCCACCTGCTATTACTACATCTTGAGTTCCGCTCATAATAGCCATGGCTGCAAAATGAACCGCCTGTTGAGATGATCCGCATTGTCTATCTACTGTAACACCGGGAACTACGAGGTCATAACCTGCTACAAGCCAAGCTGTCCGTGCTATATTACCTGCTAACGGCCCGACAGTATCCAAACAACCGAATATAACATCATCATATTCGTTTTGAGGAATATTATTTCTTTCTACTATTTCCTTGATCACATGCGCACCAAGATCAGCACCATGAATGTCTTGTAAGGACCCACGCCTTTTTCCTGTCGGCGTACGAGTTGCATCTATTATATAAGCTTCTGGCATATATTTCTCCTAATTAAAGGTATTACCGGGGCCAAGTTTAGCATCCCCTTGCAATACATATTCCTCTATTTTTTTCATATGGTAGTTTCTATCGCCCCATTCTCCGCAAAGTGCCCAAACTCGCTTCATGAATAAATGTAAATCCACCTCGTAAGTATAGCCCATCCCCCCATGAACTTGAATTGCAGTTTCTGCAGCCATCATTGCTGTATCAATTGCAGAAACTTTAGCACTATGAACATTAATTCCACCCTTTATCGCTGCTAATTGAATGATGGGGCGTGTAAACTCAATCTGTGTATATACATTAGCTAAGTGGTGTTTAATCGCCTGGAAAGAACCAATAGGCTTTGAAAACTGGTGCCGGTCTTTTGCGTAATCAACGGAAATATCAACCATTCGTTGAGACAAACCAATAAGTTGCGCTGCTGAGAGCACTGCCCCGTGATAATTTGCCTTATCACTTTGATCACAAGTACCTTCAACCTTTACTAAATTTCTCAGTGGATCAATGGATTTAACAGCAGTGCCGTCTCCAAGGTTATGGTCGATATATTTTCGTAGTTCGGATAACACGGCTAATTGTGAAGACCCAGATATCAATTTTTCAGGTGAAGCACTAAGAGGAACGGTAATCCCAGCAACCTCAATAAATGGATCTGGTAATCCTGAGTACCCTGCGGCCTCAGCTATAGCCGCCATTAGTACTAATGGCTGCCCCATACCTCCATCCTTTTCATGTGCCATCACACCTAAAAGACCAAGTTCAACAAATTGAGGCCATAAACTTTCTACCTTTTGACCCTTAACAATTGACCTCATGCGCTCAAAGGTATTTTCACCATCAAAGAAATCCTTAGCGGCATCTATTAAATCTTGCTGGTCAGTTGTAAAACTAAAATCCATCAGCGCGGTAACCCCAATACTCGTTCTGCGAGTATATTTCTCTGAATTTCGTTAGTTCCTGCATATATGGGGCCTGCTAAAGAAAACATATAACCATCAAGCCAACGACCGTTATCAATAGAGTCTAAACCTTCTTCAAGTTCGGCTTGAGCTCCCATAATTGTCATGGCCGTACGATGCAATTGTCTATCCATTTCAGACCAAAACAGTTTATTTGCACTGGACTCAGAGCTAATTGAGGCCCCTTTCTCCACTCTGGATACTAATTGATAGGTTGCAGCACAAAATCTTTCAGTATCCACCCAAGCTTGGATTACTTTCTCACCAATACCACTGGATAGATATTTCTCCCGAGATTTATACAGTTTAACTAATCTAGCCGCAGCAGACTGAAATCTAGCAGGAGATCTCAATAACAGACCTCTCTCGAAACCTGCAGTTGACATAGCCACCCCCCAGCCACCATGTTCAGGACCAAGTAAGTTTTTGACAGGTACTCTAACCTCATCAAAAAAGAGTTCAGCAAAACCTGGATCTCCGTCTAGTTGCGCTATTGGTCTGCGTGTTAGACCATTTGAATTGAGCGGAACAAGTATTTTGGATAATCCTTTATGACGACTACTACCGTCTTCGGTGCGGACTAAGGCAAAGCACCAATCAGCAAATACAGCTCGAGATGACCATGTCTTTTGCCCCGTGATAATGTAATGGTCCCCGTCTTTTACAGCCTTAGTTCGTATGGCTGCCATGTCTGAACCTGCACCAGGCTCAGACCATGCTTGTGCCCATATTTCTTCACCACTAGCCATGGGAGGCAAAAATCGTGTTTTTTGTTCTTCTGTGCCGTATTCCATAATTGTAGGAGCAAGAAGGGAAATACCATTCTGACTGACGCGTAAAGGAGCGTCTGAACGATAATATTCTTCTTCAAAAATAAGCCATGAGATTAAATCAAGACCCCTGCCTCCGTACTCTTCTGGCCAATTTACATTTCCCCAATTGTCTTTAGCTAGAACTCTCTCCCAATTGCGATGTTGTTCAAAACCCTCTGCAGTGTCAAAGCTCCTTAGTCTTTTCTTGGGAACATGTGCTGAAAGCCATGTACGAATTTCCTCACGAAATTCTTTTTGGTTGGATGTAAACTCTATATTCAAAGGTTATTTCTTTCTGTAGTCAGCTAAATTTCCGGTCTCGACGAAAGCATCCCGTGCTTTTTGGCTATCTTCATGCAAATACATTTCATAAGTAAAACCTTGTTCCCATCGATAATTAGCATCAACATCAAATGGTTCAATTCCGTTTAAAGCTTTTTTAGCTATACGAAGAGCTACTCTAGATTTTTTAGTTAAAATGTGTGCATAATTAAGGGCCTCTTCAACCAGAGATTCATACGGAACTACTTTTTCTATTCCTCCTAAACGATATGCTTCTTTGGCGGGGATATTTCCCCCAGTCAAAAATGCAGAACGGACTTTTGCAACCCCGAGCATTCGTTGAAGATGCGATGCACCGCCCATAGCACCACGGTCAATCTCAGGAAGAGCAAAATATGCATCATCAGAAGCGATTACAATGTCAGCTGCTCCACACATAATCACGCCTCCGCCTATTATAAATTTATGTGCGGCCACAATAACTGGAATTTCACAATGATGAATAGCTTGTCCAGTAAGAAAGTTTCCTTCATTGACTGACACTATTGCATTAGAATCATTAGCCAGTTCCTTTATGTCTACGCCTGCGCAAAACCCTTTACCTTCGGACCTAATTAATATTACTTTAACATCTGACCTTAAGCCCAAATCATTTATAACTTTTGGAATATCATTCCATGTTTTACTATTAAATGCATTAACCGGTGGAAAATCAAAAATAATTTCCGCAATTTCATTTTCAATATGGGTATGAATTGGCATATTAACTCTCTAATCTTTTTAAACTGAAAGCTGCTGTTTCTATAATATTCTGAATGATTTCAGAACATTTAGGTAGATCGCTAATGACACCCGCAACTTGCCCACTTGGTAGAACACCATCATTGGGCACACCTTCCACCATCGCTTTTTGAATAATCATTGGTGCATTTGAAGCCATAAGTGTTTGGCCAAGCGTCATATCAGTATTCTTTGTCATACCCCAAGCTGTTTTTATAACCTGGGAAACACTCATGCCTGTCTGAGACTTGTATTTTAGACTATTTCCAACAGCTCTAAATAACAACTCAGCTTTGCTTGAGTCTTCAAGTGTTTTTAAAGTCGGGTTTAAAATCATCCTTTGTGGTAGACCATCTAATTTTTTCGAAACAGGTATATTTGTAACCTCTGCTTTCACATACTCCGCTTTAGTTGTATCAGGCGTCGGGCTCTCGGAGCTCATCATGAAACGTGTTCCCATTGCTATACCATCAGCACCAAAGGCAAGAGCAGCAGCAAGGCCACGGCCATCTTTAAAACCTCCACAAGCTACTACAGGAACGCCTAAGTTTTGATCTATAACCTGCCCCAAGAGTAACCATGTAGGCGTTGCCCCAGTATGCCCCCCGCCTTCATGTCCTTGGCAGACCAAAATATCAGCTCCAATTTTTACGGCTTTTTTAGCATGCCGACTTGAGCCAATTGTTGGAACACATTTTAGTCCAGCATTTTTTACCTTCTCAATAATTTTTGCGGATGGCCCTCTGCCGTAAGAAAGTGCAGTGACACCGTAATCTATGCACATGTCGACTATTTTATCTACACCCGGCTGAAAAGCATGGATATTTACTCCAAAAGGCCTCTTAGTTTGGGATTTTATAAATTGAATTTCTTTTTCACATTCTTGAGGGGTCATAACTGCAGCAGCTAAAAACCCGAAAGCACCTGCTTCAACACTCGCAGTAACGAGTTGAGATGTAGATACCCAACCCATTGCAGTCTGTATTACAGGGTAATCGCAGCCCAACTCTTGTGTCAAAGGGGTATGAAAGGAAGGATGCATTCAATTCTCTTTATTTTTATTTGACTTTGCCATTTTCTTTCCATCAAACCCGGCAATGTAATCACCCTTAACGATAGTATTATTAGCATGTGCGAAATGATGGTAACCAAATACCATATCCATGCCCGAACGTTTCCCTTGAAGGTCTTCGATATGATTGCAAGCCTGTTTGGTTAAAGCCATAGCTAACCGAGGTTGTTGAGATATTTTTTTAGCCCAATCTACTGTAGCTTGATCTAGCTCACTGCGTGGTACTATCTTGTTAATCATACCTGCAGACAACACGCGTTCAGCAGTCCAGCGCTCTCCAAGCAACAAAAACTCTTTTGCAAGCCGTATATTAAGCTCGAAAGGATGAGCAAAATATTCTACACCAGGGAAGCCCATCTGCACCACAGGATCCTGGAAAAAAGCGTCATCAGAGGCTATAATTAAGTCACACACCCAAGCCAGCATCAACCCACCAGCTATGCAACCTCCCTGAACTTGAGCTATTGTAGGCTTTGGCACAGCCCTCCACCGTCTACAAAACTCCAGATATACCTCTTGTTCACGGACATAAGCTTTTTCAGCTCCTGGTTTGTTATCATGATTATAATTCATAGAGCGCCTATCATCTCTACCTAGATGAAAGTCCCGCCCTGGTGTTCCTATGTCATGGCCTGCAGAAAAATGTTTGCCATTAGCCTTTAGAACAATAACTTTTACGCCATCATCCGACGTAGCCTTCAAAAAAGCATCGTCAAGCGCATAGAGCATCTGAGAGTTTTGGCTATTATGATATTTTGTTCGGTTTAAAGTTAAAAAAGCAATATTATCTTTCTTTTGATAGATTACTGGGCTTTCCTCTTCATAAACAACATCCACATCGACCTTTGGTATCGTTTCATTATTCATTACAACCTCCGTCCATTTGGGTTATCCTTGAAAATATTTTTACGCAGGTTATTTGGATCTAAACTATCAATTATAGCAAGCTCAATTTCAGTCGGTGCTACAGTCTCAGACAAATCCTTTGGTCTTATTAACTCAAATCCAGTATTATCCTGCACTTCATCAAAAGTAACCCCTGGATGGAGAGACCTAACACGAATAGCTTTATTTTCACCTTCAAAGTCTAGAACACAAAGATTAGTTATTATCCTTCTATGGTCCAGACCTTTAGGAAAAATTCCATTGGGGTATCGTGCAGAGTTATAACCAGCTCCGCTGACCATATCTACTTCTCCGGGCACAAATGCACGCTTATTGTGGCTTTGAAAAAACATTGATGTTCGGTTATTCACAGTATTTCCGGGTAAACCTCTGACCCCTAGCATTGTTACTTTCGGTGAGGAATAATCCCCTATGCAGGATAAATTCATTTGCCCATATTGGTCTACCTGAACAGGTCCTACAAAAGCATGTCTATTACCCTTAGCAATCAAGTCAAATACACGCTCATAACCAATCGCACCCTCCTTAAGTGGCATATAACCATTTCTTGGACCAACAGGTACTGGTTCATGAGCAAAATAATACTCGCCATCGCTCATCATTAAACCTGGTAAAAAAGTTTTCTTTGCTAATGACCCTGCAAGCCTTGGCACTAAACCAATTACCGTTGCAAACACCTCTGGTGTTTCATCGCGAAAAATATCGGATCCTGCGGTTATACAAAGTTCGGCTAATGAAAATTCAGTCATATGCATTCCTTAAAATACTGGAAGCGGTAGCTGTGAAATTTTTTCCACCCCCCCTACCGACCCAATATAATCTTCACAATTAATAAACTCCTCGACATATTGTGACCAACCCTCTTTAGCCCTTGAGGAATACAATTTTAAATGATCAACATCGATACCGTAATCAGGTCCATTGCTAGTGGGGTGGGCACCAAATGGAACCTCAGAAACACCAGCTACCAAGCTTCTTTCTATCGGCATTCGCATTATCTTATAATCATCGTTAAAACTCGATGTAGGAACAATTTTTTCTGCTGTTAGATATGATACATCCGCAGCACGGCAAAACCACTCATCAAAAAAAACATCCGGTCCTGATATAAAGCTATTTCCAAGCTTATCTGCTTCCGTAACATGGCATAACGCGACATCTAACTTTATGGCAGGCATGGCTACGTAATTATCACTACTGTATGGACTCTGTATAACTTTTATCTCAGGATTATGAGTTAGCACGTCAGTCCCTAGGCCAGCTACACAAGGTAAAAAGTCTAATCGTGCTGCGGCGGCCTTGAGACCTAACTGAAACATACCTTCATCTACCTCCATTACTTCAAACTCGCCTGCAGAACGTGCACGCCTAAAATGGGCTTCCAGGGGAATAACATCGAGAGAAACAAATCCAAATATGAGTTTTTTAATTTTCTTCGCACTTGCAAGCATTCCCACATCGCAGCCGCCATAAGACACGATTGTCAGGTCTTTGAGGTCCGACTTTACTATTTCCCTAATTAGATGCATTGGCTTACGTCTGGCTCCCCAACCTCCAATACCTATTGTCATACCGTCTTCAATCTGACTCACTATTTTCTCGGGAGTCATACACTTATTAATTTCAAAACTACTCATATTAACCTACTACTGGAAAATCATACTCATGACCCCAAATATCACCAATTACTGATTTTGTAGGCTCATAAATATCCCAGTTCTCAATCTGCTTTCCATCATATCCGACTTCAAATCCAATGCCTCCAGGGGCAAAGAAATAAAAACTTATCATTTCATCGTTTGCATGTCGGCCTAAAGAAGCAAAAATATGAAGACCCGCTGCTTTTACACGGTCTAAACAGTGACCAACTTCATCCATACTGTTCATTTCTGCCATTAAATGAATTACTCCAGTCGGATTTGGAAAGTTATAAAGACCAAGTGTATGATGTCGTGGGTTATCACTATGCATAAAATAAATTCGTTGCTCTGGCATTTCAGGGGCAAAAGCAGGTAAAGTTAAATCATCACTAACGCCAAACCCCATTAGGTCCTCATAAAAACTTATTGTTGTTTCATTTTCAGGTGCCGGGAGCACCATATGGCCCAACCCCATAGCGCCAGTAATAAATTTTCTTATGCCGTGCCCAGGGAGAAAACTCTTATCAGGGGCACGGCCATAAAAAATTTCAACAGTATTTCCAGATGGGTCTTTAACAGATACGAAAGCCTCAACAGCTCGGCAATCAGCTTCAGCCTTAGTTCCGCGATAAACATCAATACCCGATCCTTCAAATAGTTCTATTTGGTTTTCAAAATCAGACTTTGATGAGATCTCATAACCTCCGGCTAAAAATCGATCCTTATTACCTTTTCTGACCATATAGCGGAAAGGAGCATTATCCATCCTTAGGTATTTAGTGCCAATTTCACCGAAAGAATCTGCTTCCCCAAAACCTAAAATATCTTGAGCAAATTTTGACCATTTTGCTGGGTCCTGCATTTCCAAGATCACATACCCTAAATTCATTATCCCCATAACTACTCCCCCTTGGCCCTTTTTAAATCTAAAGCCACATCAATTATCATGTCTTCTTGCCCTCCCACCATTCGGCGTTTACCTAGTTCAACAAGAATTTCACGAGTATCCATATCATAGTTTTCTGCAGCTTTTTCTGCATGACGCAAAAAACTCGAATATACACCAGCATAACCAAGGGATAATGTTTCTCTGTCCACCCTCACAGGCCTGTCCTGCAAAGGCCGAACCAACTCTTCTGCAGCATCCATCAGCTTATAAACATCACACCCATGTTTCCAACCTTTCTTATCTATTGCTGCAATAAAAACCTCTAAAGGAGCATTGCCTGCCCCAGCCCCCATAGCAGCAAGAGAAGCATCAACTCTTCTAGCGCCATTTTGAACAGCAACTATTGAATTTGCTACTCCCAATGAAAGATTATGATGGGCATGAACGCCGCGCTCAGTTTCAGGTTTAAGTATATCATTATAAGCTTTAAAACGATCCGCATAACCGTCCATATCCAGCGCACCCCCTGAGTCAGTCACATAAATACAAGTAGCTCCATAATCTTCCATAAGTTTTGCCTGTTTAGCTAAATATTTTGGTTCCGCCATATGGCTCATCATTAAGAAACCAATAGTATCCATCCCTAAATTTCTAGCCATTTCAATGTGTTGTCGCGACACATCGGCTTCAGTACAATGTGTTGCAACACGAACTGAGCTAACGCCTAAATCATGAGCACGTTTAAGCTCATCAATTGTGGCAATTCCAGGTAATATTAAGGTAGTAACTGCAGCATTATTTACCACATCGCACACAGCCTCTATCCACTCCCAATCGGTGTGCGCTCCGAAACCATAATTAAAAGCTCCTCCATTGAGACCATCACCATGAGCTATCTCTATTGCATCTACGCCTGCTTCATCTAGCGCTTTTGCTATGCTACTGACTTGTTCAAGGGAATATTGATGACGAATAGCATGCATTCCATCACGCAAAGTAACGTCCTGTATATATATATTTTCCATCTCAGGATTATGCAAAATACCTCTCATATTTTTACCCCAAATTTCTTTCGAGCGATAGCCTCAGCAGTTCCCATTCCAGCTGATGTCATAATATCTAAATTTCCTGCATATTTTGGTAAATAATGCCCAGCACCCTCTACTTCGAGAAATATTGTTACTTTGGTTCCCTCATAGGTACCTAAACCAGGTATATGAAGCTTATTATTACCTGTATACTTTTCAAATTGAACTTCTTGCTTCAGCCTGTAGCCAGGAACATATGCCTGGACATCTTTAACCATTTTTGCAACTGATGATTTTATATCTTCCTCACTTGCACCAATTGATAGAACATATACCGTATCTCTCATTATCATCGGTGGTTCAGCAGGATTCAATATTATTATTGCCTTGCCCTTTTGGGCCCCACCAACAACTTCAATCCCTCGCGCAGTTGCCCGGGTGAATTCATCTATATTAGCTCTTGTGCCTGGGCCTGCTGAGCGTGACGAAACGGAAGCAACAATTTCAGCATAAGGAGTTAATTTAGAAACTCTACTTACAGCCGCCACCATGGGTATTGTTGCTTGTCCACCACATGTAACCATATTTACATTTTCTGCATCTAAATGTGCATCCATATTCACAACAGGAACACAAAATGGACCTAGTGCTGCCGGAGTAAGGTCAATCATTTGTTTGCCTTCTGAGGCACAGACCATAGCATGTTTAGCATGCGCATATGCGGACGTTGCGTCGAAAACTAATTTAATATTTTTCCATTCACTTAGTTTTTGGGCCCCCTCAATTCCTTCATGAGTAGTAGGAAACCCCCTCTCTCTGGCAATTGCAAGCCCCTCGGAATTTGCATCGATGCCGATAACACAAGCAACTTCTAAAATGCTAGAGCTCTCATCTATCTTAATCATCAAATCAGTACCAATATTACCAGAACCAATTATAGCAACCTTTACCTTATCCATTAGACAAACTCTACTTCACAAGAACCTAAATTAGGGATTTCCATATGCATTTTATCACCTTTAATCACAGGCTCCAGCGGCACCAATGAGCCAGATAGTATTGTTTCACCAGCTAGAAACGGTATCCCATACTCTCCTAGAGTATTAGCTAGCCATGCAACAGCATTTTCAGGTGAACCCTGCACAGAAGATCCCATTCCTCGGCTAATAGCAATACCATTTTTTCTGACAACAACCTCGAGCGATGCCATATCAAGATCATTAGGGTTAACCTTTTTATCTCCCAAAATAAAAACACCACATGATGCGTTATCGGCTACAGTGTCCTGAATTTTTATCTTCCAATCTAAGATACGGCTATCAACAATCTCAAAGCATGGTTGAATATATTTAGTTGCAGCCAAAACATCTTTACCCGTTATACCAGGACCTTTTAAATCTGTATGTAATTTAAAAGCGATCTCAGCCTCGGCCCTAGGGGAAATAAGGCAATCAACATTAACCCGCCCATCAAGCACAGCCATTCCATCGGTTAAAAATCCAAAGTCTGGCTGGAAAACGCCCAACATATCCTGAACTGCCTTTGAAGTTACACCTATTTTTTTGCCAACTATTTTTTCATTATTTTTTACAACCCTCAGGTCTAAAAAAGCTAATGATATTTTGTATGCATCGTCTATACTAATGCCGGGATGAGTTTCTGTAATTGGGGTCAATGCCTTACCGCTCTTCAAGGCGCTGAATAAGGATGCAGCAATTTTCTTATGTTGCATAGGAGACAACATTAACCAAACTTTAAAAAGTCGATTGACATAGAATTAAACATTCTTGAATGCTCGATCATAACCCAATGACCACAGGCATTTATTTCTATAAAACGTGATTTCAGATTTGACTTTAGACATTTTTCTTTACCTTGTGGTGGCATGAATTCATCATCTGCCCCCCAAAAAGTAAGAATCGGGCAAGTCAACTCACTCATCCTCGAACCAAGTTCAGGTGTTCGCATTGTACTAAGCACTTCTTTGGGCTGATCTTTCGCAATTATCCAACGCATGTCTATCAATTCTGGAGTAATATGCTTCGAGTCATAAGTAAAAAGCCTCATAATATCACCTTGAGTTTTTTTACTAACTCCAGCACTATTTACCTCCATCATTTTTTTAATTCCAGGCATTGACCAATATGCTGATTGCTCCTCTAGGCACCCCGGACCCATTAAAATTAATTTAGATACAAATTCGGGATTATCTAATGCAATCTGAATGGCAACACCTCCTCCAAGTGAATTTCCAATGAAACTGCAGTTCTCCACCCCAAGCTTTTTAAGGGCATTCATCAGAGTAGTACAAAAAAAATCGAGAGTATAATCACCCTTATCAGTAGGCTTATCAGAATATCCAAAACCAACTAAATCAGGCATAATTACCCTATAGCCAGCCTTCACAAAGGCATCTTTATTTAAGTGAAAGTTTGCCCACGCACTATTCCCTGGTCCAGAACCGTGCAAGAATACTATTGGGTGGCCGTTTCTATCTCCAAACTCTAAATAATGTATTCTTACTTGGTCAGCATCGATATACTGACCCTCAGGGGGAGCATTCTGTCTTGTAGCCATCAAACAAATACATCAGTGCTATTAGCCCCTAAGTGAACAGCACCCAGATTTCTTGCATAGCTTATTGGGTTATTGGCCACATGAGCTCGGGCTATATGTATATCATGCCATATGTCTTGAATTGGAGAGTCCCTGTAAACACTTCTTCCACCTGCAACATCAAAAAGCATATCTACAGCCTTCATCATGCGCTCAATAACAAGACTTGCTTGGTAGCGATATTTAACCCTATCTTTCATAGGGATTTCTTTGCCCGTCTGAACGGTTCCCATCATTTCGTCAAAATTTCTGTATAAAATGGCTTCAGTTTCATCAATGAGATTAGACGCCTCCGCTACTCGTCGAGTAACATCGGGGTCACTTGCTAACCGTGTTACATCTGTGGAACTATTTTGGGCATTGTCAATAAACAACTTCAAAGCGTGTTTTGCGGCCCCTATAGCAGGGGTACATACTACTCTCACAAACATTTGAGCCCAAGGAATTGCATACATTTGGTTGTCTTGATAATGCTTGCAATTAAATCCGTCCATCTGATGATGAGTTCTGTATTCTGGAACAAAAACAGGCTTATCGATGATAATATCGTTTGAGCCGGTTGCCTGCAATCCCATTGCAAACCAAGTATCTTTTATTGAATAGTCAGGTTTTTTAATAAGAAATGTTCTGTAATGGATGTTTTCTTGACCCTGGTCAAAAATAAGACCCCCTAGCAGGACCCAATCACAATGACCGGAACCAGAACTCCAGCCCCACTGACCTGACAACAAAAAGCCACCATCGGCAGTTTCAACTTTAGCGCCTGCAGGATTGTAAGAAGAACTAATGAGGGTATCTGGACCTGAAGAATAAACATCCTCAGCGGCCTTAGGGTCCATAAGTGATAATTGGTAAGCATGCACCGCTATTATACCAGTAGCCCAAGCAGTTCCCATATCTCTTTCAGCTATATCAACCGATGCCTTGAAGAACTCTTGCGGCGGGCGCTCTAACCCACCGTATTGCTTTGGTAAAAATGAACGGAAATAACCCGTTTTAGCTAAAGCACTTATCACTTTAGGGGGTATTTCTCTTTTATCTCTACCTTCGGCAGCACAATCAGTTATAATATCTAAAGCACTGCTCACATCTAGACACTGATCACTTTGAACTGTCTTCAACGCTGCTTGTCCCATAATAAACTCCTAGTTAACTACGTAAGTCTATCATAGACTGCGCATTTTTCAATGGTAATAAATACGCAAAATGAAGTTTTTATATAAAATTTTGCCTCATTTGCGTAAGAATATGTCCTGAAATTACGTTTTTAACAAAAACTTCATCACTTTACCTGATGCATTTCTGGGCAAATGTTCATGAAAACTTATACTTCTTGGTACTTTGTAATTAGCCATATTTTTACGGCACCATTGAATTAATATGTCCTCACTAATTGGCTTCTTTGTGACAACGTGTGCATGGGTAACCTCCCCAAGCCTATCATTATGCATGCCAACAACAGCAGCCTCAAAAATATCCTTGTGTTTTTGAAGCGCTTTCTCAACTTCAGCCGGATAAACATTGAAACCTCCTACAATCACCATATCTTTTTTACGGTCTGTGATTCGTAAATACCCATTTTTATCAAGAGTTCCTATATCACCAGTCTTCAACCAGCCATTATCATCTATTACCTCAGCAGTAGCTTGCGGCATATCAAGATATCCCTTCATAACATTAAAGCCCCTGACACAGATTTCACCAGAATCTCCGCGTTGAACTATATCGCCTCTATCATTTACCAATTTAACTTCAGTGCCAGGCAATGGCCTGCCGCATGTTGTTGCTATTGTTTCAAAATCGTCACCTTTTTTGCATAATGATACAACTCCCGTAGACTCTGTTAAGCCATAAGCAGAAAAAACATCATTGATGCCTAATTTAAAATGCATGTCGCCTATAAGGTCGACGGGTATTGTCGTTGCTCCTGTTGTAGCAACTCTCAAGCTGGAAATGTCATATTTTGATAAACCAGGGTAATCGAGAAGACTTCGAAAAACAGTGGGAGCGCCTGGCATCACAGTTATCTTTGATTTTTGAATAATTCTTAGGACATCCTCAACCTTAAATACAGCTAAAGGGAAAATTGCAGCGCCCCTTATCAAGCAAGATAACCATCCAGCCTTGTAGCCAAAACTATGAAAAAAAGGATTTACTATTAGGTACTTATCGTTTTTATTTAGGCCAATAGCATCGGTAAAACTTTCAAAAACTTTTATATTTTGTGCGTGAGTTGTCATTGCACCCTTAGGAGTGCCCGTAGTACCGGAAGTAAAAATAATATCCGATATATCTTCTTCATTGCCCTCTTCATTCTCAAGAGGCTTTACATCACTGTTCAAAAAATCATCAAACTTTTTATGACCGCTACCATCGCGAATTGTTATTATATGCTCCAGATTAGATAAATTATCTTTGTTAATTAGTTCAGAGTAATTGTGACCTAAAAAATCCCTTACAGTTAATAAAATTTTACAATTTGAACGTTTTAAAATTTCCTCAGCTTCAGTACCTTTATATCGAGTATTGAGGGTTACCAAAACTGCACCTACAGCTTGGCCAGCAAGAGCACTAATAATCCATTCTGCACAATTTGGTGCCCATATCGCAAATTTATCTCCCCGTGAAAGTCCCATTTCACTCAAAACAGCTGCTGCCTTTCTAACTTTTTCCGCTAGTTCAGCATAAGAAAGGCGCCACCCTAAATCTTCTATTGCTAATGCATTCGGCTGTTTGATAGCTTGTGCAAATAAAATTCCGGGTATAGTACTCATATTATACTCTTTTCTACGCAATTACAGAGTTTTACTATACAAACCAATGATTTTGCGCAACATAAGACACAAAATATTACGCAGGCATAATATGAGCTTCAAAAATAAAACTATTATTATTACAGGTGGTTCAAGAGGTATAGGTAGAGGAATTTCACAAAGTTTCTCCGAATTAGGCGCAAATATTATAATTTGCGGAAGAAAAGCCCCTAAAAAGTCAGCAAAAAATATCTTCTTTATCGAGCTAGATATCAGAAATAATGGAGCTGCAGAGAAACTCATAAATTTTGCACTCGATAAAACTGGAAAAATAGATTGTCTAATTAATAATGCTGGCGGAGGACCTCCAGTTGAAAGTCACAAAGCTAGCCCAAATTTGACAGAAAAAATAGTCGCGTTAAACTTGCTAGCGCCTATAAATATTTCGCAGGCTGCATACGAATCATTAAAAATAACTAATGGTTCAATTATCAATATCTCATCGGTTTCTGCTACTAGAAGCTCTCCGGGGTCTGTCGCGTACGGTGCATCCAAAGCAGGGCTCATAAATGTTACCACATCATTAGCAATGGAATGGGCTCCTTCGATAAGAGTAAATGCTATTATAGCAGGCTTGATAAAAACAGAGGCCAGTTCTGACCATTATGGCGGTGAGAAAGGAATGCAATATCTTGCAGATAATCTACCTATGAAAAGAATGGGTACACCTTACGACATTGCTAAAGCTTGTATTTTTCTGGCAGACTCAAATAATAGTTATATTTCCGGCGCATGCCTCGAAGTTTTTGGGGGAGGTGAACCACCTAGTTTTTTGAAAATAGCTAAAGAGGCTAACAAATTAAAATGAAGCTAGCCAATCGTATTACTAATATGGAAGCAGAACTTTCCATTCGAAACACAATAGCAAGATATGGTTTAGCTGTAGATTCCGGAGATATAGAAACAGCGGTAAATTGCCATACCAAAAATGCCATCTACAAAATAGCAAATCCTAATGCGGGTCGGGGATCAGAAACTCAGGACCTAGAACTTCATGGCCACGAAGCAATTACGAAAATGCTAAATTCAGAAATACACCAGTCTTTGTTGCCTAGCTGCGCCCATACAGTTGGTCCTCTTGTTGTTAAAATAAAAGGAAACACAGCAGTTTCATTAGGTTACTCTCGAGTCTATCATGATAGTCAATTAATGCGGTTAGCAGTGAACAAATGGACTATGAAAGAAATTAATGGACAATGGAAAATTGACAGCAGAGAAAGTTATATTGTTGGAGATGAAAAGGCTCAGTCACTAATAATAAAAGGCTTACATGATACAGAACTTTAAAGGCTGGCACGTACTGGGTGCGAGCTTTACGACAGCGATGCTGATGGCTGGAGCAACCTTTTACTCCTTCCAACACTTTGTTACTCCTATTGAGTCAGAATTCAGCTTGTCAAGGGATCAAGTCAATCTTGGGATGATAGCTTTTTTATTAAGTTCAGCCATCTGGGCTGCGATTGTAGGAAAGTCAATAACAAGGATAAATCCAAAATTATTAGCACTGCTGGGAATAACATCGTTTGCTATCGGTTTCTTGGGTTTATCAGTTTCACAGAGTCCAAAACAAATGATACTTATTATATCTCTTCCTGTAGGATTTGGATTCACCGCATGTGGTCCATTCATTGCCAATACCTTGACCACTAATTGGTTTTACAAAAAACGCGGTCGTGCGCTAGGTATTGCAGCCGTTGCAACTTCAGCCGGTGGGTTTCTAATACAGCCAATATTTAGCTATTTAATTCATAGCTTTGGCTGGAGATTAGCCCTTGTCTATATGGGCGTAAGCATATCATTAATTTCAGTCATTTTGATTTCACGTTACTTTATATCAACGCCTGAAGTAGTTGGACAGTTTCCTGACGGAATAAATCAAGTGGTTAAACAAAAAGTAGTAGCTAAGGAGCCATCAATGATACTCAAAAACAGAGATTTTTGGGTTATTTCACTTGCTTGCGGCTTACTTCTAGCTAGCGACCAAGCGTTACTTGTGTCTCTCAAACCATTTGGTGAGAGCTTAGGTTTTACTAACACTCAGGCCACATTAATTCCAACCGTGGTGGCCGGTTCTGCAATAATTGGAAAACTTTTAATAGGGTGGCTTATTGAACGCATTGATAAACGTTTAGTTTTTGCGCTAGTTTGCCTCTCAAATATTTCTTTTCTCATTGCCGCGATATTTGTTACCAGCTTTTCTACTCTTATTACTGTTTCAGCTATAGTAGGCATGGCTATAGGTGGTATATATCCCGTCTGGACTGGCATTACCGCAGATACTTTTGGAAGGGTCTATTTTGCACCTGCTATAGGGATGATGAATATTTTTACTGTTTTATTAGCAGTTATAGCTGTTGGGTTTGTTGGGAATTCATTTGCCAAGCATCAAAACTACGATGAAGCTTTTACTATACTTATCCCCGTAGCTGTTCTTGCTGCAGTGGTAATGTCTTTTGTAAGAATTAATAAGGAAATATAATGAATAATAATATACTCACGGAATATTCAGATAAAATTCTTACAATAACACTTAACCGTCCCGAAAAGTTAAATGCATTATCACCCAATTTACTACAAGAACTAAAAGCTGAATTAGACGAGGCTTCCACAAATGATGCAATATCAGTCGTTATTATTAAATCGACTGGAAGAGCTTTTTGCGTTGGTTATGACCTTAATGAAGAAAACTGGATTACTTCACAATATCCAGCAAATTATCCAAAAGGAATAGACATTGAGCTTGATAAAAAAGATATAATGGCATTACTTGATTATTGGATAGAAGTTTGGAAATTTCCAAAACCTATCATTTGTCAAGTTCAGGGTGCTTGTTTATCAGGAGCGGGTGAATTGTTGGCAGTATCAGATATTGTTATAGCAAGTAAAAAAGCGACTTTTGGACATCCCGCAGGTCGTGACTTAGGAATTCCTCCAACTGTATTCTTTTGGCCGTTAACGATAGGCATGCGAAAAACTAAAGAAATGCTTTATACTGCAAAAAGTATGGATGCGGATGAAGCTGAGAAACTTGGTCTTATAAATCAAGCTGTAAACCCAGATAATCTTGAAAGTAAAACTAGAAATCTTGCTTTAAACATAGCTAAAACACCCGTTAATCATTTAATGATACTAAAAAAAGCAACTAATAATTTTTATGATAATATGAATTTAGAGAAGTCAGTGCGTCAGGCATCTGACCTAGATGCTGAATTTCATCAAAGCCCCACATTTTTATCATTTTTTAGACTTGTTAGCACAAAAGGAATGAAAGCTGCATTGGCAGAAAGGGCAAGGCTTTTTAATTAAATTGTTGCTGATAAAATGGAGGTGGCCCTATCCGGCATATCAAAAAAAGTTTTATCTCCATCTAAGTAGTTATGTACTAGCCATTTTGCAGATAAGAAATCTACATTTGAAAATCCTGATTCTTGTAAAATATTTTCAAGATCATGTTCATAGTATTTGCTTTTCACTGGCTCGCCCATATCAGTCACAACCTTTTGTAGATAATCGACAGATTTTTCTGATATCCCCCCTTCAAGTACGTAGCTAGGACTTATAAAGTCCATTATCAATTCACTGCCTAGTGGATAGCGGCCAAGTACTTTTAGTGTTGCTCTTACAGCCTGGTCGGTTAAGTACATTTGCACTCCAAGCCAAGAAAAAAAAGTAATTCGATCAGTCCTAATATTACCCGCATTAAAAGCCTCAGATAAAGTCTGTTTTTCAAAATCGAATGCTACAAATTTTAAATTCTCAGGGATTTTAATGTTAGCTTGCTCGAGCTTTTGACGCTTCCAAATTTGGGTTGAAGGATGATCAACTTCAAAAACCTGAAGCCCCTTGGTCAGATCAAGCCTTCTATAAGCTGTGCTATCAAGTCCTGCGCCTAAAATAACTAATTGCTTTATATTTCTTTTTTGAGCAAGGAGCAGTTTTTCTTCGACCACTCTACTCCTCATGCAAACAGCGCAATCGATTCTATGCATGAAAATATTTGCAGTTTCAAAGTCACTTAACCCCTCAAATGTCTTGATTAAATTATCAATAAAGACCTTTGCCTCAGCAGAAGAGACTCCTGCTAAATCAAGAGCTAAGTTATCATTAAGAATTTTAGGTTCGGCCGCGCAAGCATTATGGTAGCCTCTCTGCAAAGCAGTCATAAATGCAGTTCGGCTTGGACTTCCCTCAATCATATATAATCAATGTATCCTTTTGGCCCCGGGGTATAAAGGGTTTTGAAGTCAGGTAAGGACAATTCCATATTACCTTTAAAACTCTCAACAAGTTTGGGGTTTGCAATGAATGCTCTACCGAAAGATATAGCATCTGCCTCTTTATTCTTTAGAGCACGATTACCCCGCTCCAGATTATAGCTATCATTAAGAATAATGTCACCCTGAAATTCAGATGCTAATTTAACGTTATCAACTCCAGCTTTCATGCGTATGACATGCAGATAGCCTACTTTTAACATGTTAGCTTGAGCAATAAGTTCCCTAAAAGTCTCTTCAGGGTTACAATCTTTAAGGTCATTAAAAGGGTTTCCCGGGCAAATCCGCAGCCCTACACGCCCTGCACCAATTGTTTTAATTAAACCCTCTAAAACTTCAGTAGTGAATCGCAATCTATTGGAAAGGCTACCGCCATAGATATCTTGACGATGGTTAGTTCCTGTTGAGAGAAATTGTGCGGGCAGATAACCACTTGTACAGTGCAATTCAACGCCATCAAAACCAGCAGCAAGTGCATTTTTAGCAGATTTAATATAATCTTTTATGGTTTGTTTGATTTCTACTAATGTCATTTCTTCAGGAATATCCATTGGAACCATACCCGATATGTCAGAATATATTTCTCCATTTGCACGTATAGCCGATGGCGCTAAGGTACGGGCATTCATTGCCTTGTTATGATAACTTGCAATACGCCCACAATGCATAATTTGCATCACAATTTTACCTCCTTTGTCATGAACAGCGTCAACAACAGACTTCCAACCTGATATTTGCTTATCTGTTACAATTCCTGGAGTTCGGACATAACCCTTACCATCAATATTTGGATAAACACCTTCTGTTATAATTAAGCCAGCCCCTGCTCGTTGACCATAATAAAGTGCTGTAATTTTCGATGGCGCATCATCTTTGTCTGCACGTGAACGAGTCATGGGTGCCATAACAATCCGATTCTTACAAAATATATCACCAATCTTAACCTGATCAAATAATGTAGGCATCATCTTACTCTTATCTTGGGATCGGGAGAATTACCCCGCATCGTTTTTAAAAACTCTCCGCGTGGAGCAGGTAAGGCAACCTCAGGTATGTCTTTGTCACTTGGAGGGTTTTTCCAAAATAAATTCCAAGACGGAAAGAGCTCATGATATGCTCCTTTATAATTTTCGCGATCAGGCCATCGCATTTTATTTTCACCAACTGGTGGAATATTCAAATCTGTAGCGTACCAATAACAGGGCAATCGACGTCTAAAATACCAAGTATTGTCTATTCTTTGGTAATTGTCCCAATACATCATTTGCATTATTACCCAATCAATGCCGCCATCTTCCCTAGGGGTTTCATGTTCATTTTTTGAATACACAACACCATGTGCTCTATCGGGGTCATCAAATTCTATAATGTGATTGCCAATATGATGGGATGTTCCGGTAAACTGAAAACGCAAAGTGTCATCAAGCCATCGTTTTAATGCTTCCCGTCCAGAAGTATTTTTACTTACCCTTATGTCCTCAGCAAATAAATTCACATGCGCGTCCAAATCTCGCATATCCAAAGATAAGGAATATTTAGAAACTAGCTGTCTAATTGCCTCAAGAGACTCTAATCTATCTACTCTTGCTTCTAAATCGTTCATCGATACTCCAATGCTAATATTTCAACATAATAAACTACGCAATTTACTCTATTCTTTTGACTTATAACTTATTTTGCGTATTTTATCTGCATGTTTACTACGCAAATGTATAATGTCCAAGATTAATCCAAATAATTTTCGTAATGCACTGGGTCAGTTTGCAACTGGTGTTACCATAGTTACTACGATTGATGACACTGGCCTTCCTGTTGGCGTGACTGCAAGCAGCTTTAATTCTGTTTCTCTAGATCCCCCTTTAGTTCTATGGTCCTTATCAAAGAATGCAAAGTCTATGCCTGCTTATCAGAATTCTGGAGGCTTTAATGTACATGTACTTGCTAGTCATCAAATGGATTTATCCAATAAATTCGCACGTTCAACAGAGGAAAAATTTGAAAATGTGGAGTGGAGTCCTTGTGAGCAGGGGATGCCTATTTTAACGGAATACGCTGCTCTATTTAGGTGTAAAACTAATTTTCAATATGAAGGTGGAGACCATATCATCTTTGTCGGAGAGGTAATAAGTTACGAAACCAATAATTTACCAGTACTAGTTTTTCACGCTGGGAAATACGCAGATGCAAAACAAAAGTCTGTTAAAGTTGAACCAAGCTCAGCAGGTATTGATCTCGGGTTAGGGCAGTTTTCAAACGATTTCTTATTATATCTATTATCTAGAGCACATTTTCAAACAAGTTATCCTGTTAGAAAAGAATGCTTAAGTATGGGGGTTAGTGAACCGGAATATTTTTGCTTATCATTACTTTCTATGAGCGGGCCAATATCTAGAAAAGATATAGTAAGCCGTTTAGAGCACACGGGTCATCACCCTGACTCAGAAATATTTGCGAGGCTAGAACGAAAAAAATACATTGAGTCAAACAGTAATGATATATCTATTTCAAAACAGGGCCGAAAAGTTTTTATTACTATTCTAGCTCAATCTAAAGCTCTTGAAGAGCAACTTATTAAACATTTTTCAAATGATGAGCTATTAGAAGCTAACAACTTTCTTAAAAAATTAATTAAAATTACTGGATCCGACATTCCAGAGCTATGGTAGGTATAAATATGCTTAAAAATAAAGTTGCGTTAATTACTGGCGGAGGCCAGGGCGTAGGCCAAGGAATAGCTAAATCATTGGCCAAACAAGGCGCGCACATAGTTGTAACAGGAAGGACGTTAGAAAAATGTGACAAAACCGTTGAACTACTCAAGCCTTTCAATGTTAATACATTATCTGTTCGGTGCGATGTTAAATCAACAAAAGATTTAGAGAATTGCATTGACCTGACAATAAAAAAATTTGGTCGTTTAGATATTCTCGTTAATAACGCTCAAGAAGTTGCACGCGGCCCTCTCCTGAATATTTCAGATGCGCAGATTAATGATAATTGGAATTCCGGTCCACTAGCAACGTTTCGCCTCATGAAAATGGCATATCCTTATCTTGTGGAAAGCAAAGGCAACATTATTAATTTATGTAGCTCTGTAATGAAAAGATGGGATGTTGGTACTTACGGTGTTTATGCTGCCGTGAAAGCAGCAACCCAACAACTTACGCGGGCGGCGGCTAACGAATGGGGTAAAGATGGTATTAGGGTCAATGCAATAATGCCTCACGCAAAATCACCCGCATTAGCAGGATGGATGGATGCAAATCCAGTTGAAGCGAAACACTTTCAAAATAGCATACCGCTTGGTTATGTAGGTGATTGCGAGCAAGATATAGGTGAATTTGTTGCAATGATGTGTAGTGATGGGGCCCGCTATCTATCAGGACAAACGATAGCACTTGATGGCGGACAGGTTTTTATAGGTTAGTTATGTTTAATTTAGATGGACGTAAAGCATTAATAACTGGCGCTGGGCAGGGTATGGGGCTTGGAATTGCAAAAGCTTTAAAGGATGCTGGTGCAGAGGTTTATATTAATGATTTGTATAAAGACCGTGCGGAATTTGCGGCTAATAAGGTAGGTGCAACAGCGATCTCAGGGGATATTACTGATGCTAATATTCGAGAAAGCTTTTTAGAGATAACTAAAGGTGTTGATATTTTAATTAATAACGCCGGTGTACCTGTAGAAATGCCTACCAGTTTAAATCAGGCAGATATGCTTCAGGAAAATGACTACCAGAGACAGCTTGACCTTAATTTTAATTCAATACGTGGATTATGTATGCTCTTTTTACCAACTATGAAAAATCAAAAACACGGTAGAATAATGATAGTTACATCAGAATCTCATAGATTAGGTTTTTCCATGGGTCTTTCGCACTATGCCGCTGCAAAATCTGCAGCTCTAGGTTATATGCGCCAATTAGCTGCTGAAGTTGGACATTACGGTGTGACTATTAATGCATTATCTCTTGGATCAATGAATAATTTTGAAGGGCATGAGCGAGCGGCGCAAACCACAATCGTTGGAAGAGCTGGCACACCAGAAGATGTTGGGGCAGCATCCTTGTACCTTTGTTCAGATGAAGCAAGTTGGATAACTGGACAAACTATTCCCCTTAATGGTGGAGCATGCACTGCATGATATATGTAGATTTATCATTACTAAATCTATTTGGTTTTATTGGTATGCTTGGACTATTAAACCTAAAGACCCCTGTTGAAGAAAATCAAAATGGTAAAAATATAAGATTATTTAGTATAACAGGGTTATTAGGCTTAAGCGGGTTTTGGATAAATGGGGCAGGCGCTTTAGGGGCTTTTGGGGCATGCAGCTTATGGAACCATCAAATCTTAACTTATAAAAAGCTATCTAATCTAGGGGTCTTTGGAATTTTAGGTTTACCTAATATGCTTTTGTATTTTATTTGAATTTTCGGTAACACATTGTGGTAAATAGTAATATCAGGATTGTACTATTTTATCTCAAAAATACGTTCTAGAAATTCAATCTGAATTCTTTTACTTATATCATCAGCTTCAGGGTTATTTCCAACAATATACCCCTTACCAAGACAAGACCCCGCTAATTCGCCTAATCCAGCCCTAACCTTTGCGCGTTGACTCCTGCTCATTTCAGGAGTTGACTGAAATTGTCCAGATTTTCCGTTAACTAAAAAAGTTCCATTTTTATCAAATGAAAACTTACAGTCTTTTACAAAACTTCCTGAAAAAACTTTTAATGGCTCAGAATTTTCCCAAGCATGTCCTGCACCTGGTATTACATGACTTTCAACACTGCTACCGCCCTTTATAATTTCTTCATAAACTTCTTGGCATAGCTCAGGATCAACTGAATTATCGTTATCCCCATGCACAGCTAAATAAGGTGCACCAGTTGTGATTTTATGACCCAATGTTTGATGACATGGACCATAAATATCCATGTGCAAAGCAAAACGCGGAATATTTGGGGCCATTATTTTTTTTAAACGCTTATCCAAGACATATCTGGTTCCCATTCCTCCATAGCTGTAGCCCGTTATCCCAATACGCGAAGGGTCAATCGCTGGGTGGGTAGAGAGAATTTTCAACGCTGAATATGCGTCTGACATTATGTCTACTTCAGTTGCTATCATTGTTTTCATTACATAGGGCGTATCTTTCGTAACACCCCTTGGTTCATAATAATCAATAATTAGTGCCGCCATGCCGTGTTCAGAAAAAAGTTTAGCGTAACCATTTTCTCTACCATTTTTTATCCCGCCAGAACCATGCATAATAATTACTGCAGGAACAGGATTGTCTGCACTAGCACCTGGAGGCATAAATAGCTCTGACTTTCCTGTGTGCGATTGCAATTGTTCGTAACCATTTAATATTCTGGAAAAATCATAGGGGCTCTTAATAGGGTAATAGATATAACCAGAATCTTCTTCATCAAGTTTAATTGTCGGTGCAGGGTAATCAGGGAATTTTGGCAATTGTAGAGCATCTAAAGATGCTGGAACGCTTGAAGTTTGCACTTGTAAATTTGTTGGTTTAGGGTCTTTAGGGCTGCAAGATGCAATAATAAGAAAAACCCCAATTAAAAAATACTGATACAAAATTATCTCCTAAAAACTTTCTTCAGCAAGCCGGGGTTTAGTCAAAAAGATAAAAACTGAAGGTAAAAATGAGCAAAGAATAACTAGCACATAAAGAATATTTTCACTACCTTCTTCTAGAAGACGACCTGCTATCTTTCCTCCAAATATCATAGAAATACCAAACGACATAGGCACCAATACTACAAGTTTATTTGATATATCAAATCTTACGATAGCAGCAGTTTGGTACAGACATCCTAATGTGAAACCAAATTCCCATACCCAGCTAGAGATCATAAAAAAAGTGAAATTTTTAGCTGTTAGCAATCCCGTTACGCCCAGAAGTAGAATTATAAAAGCATACAAATGAGGCATTCGTAAACCAGCTCTAGCACCGATAATAGCGCCTAGAACACCAGCACCGCCGCCAAGCCATTTTAGAACGCCGAACATCATACCATTTTGAGCATCTGTTGGTGAAAATTTTTGGGCAATAATGTAAAGAAAAAAGAATAATCCTACATTTGCAAGGAGGTATATTGTAAATATCATCAGAACTGACCAGCTTGACCCCGATTGACGAAAACTTGGAAAACCTTTAAGTTTTTCAGCTGTCTTAGATGAACTATGTTTAGGAAATGCAAACACACCTATTCCCAAAAGCATTGTAAATAAAGCCATGCCAAACATTGCTCCAGTAAAACCTGCCTTAGAAACAAAGAATGCAGGTAGAAAAACAAGAAAGATTCCTATTGAAAGTAGCTCCACTGACAATCGAGTACCATAAGCACGTTCAGGGTCGGGCATATCAGCCAATACTCGCATTGCTAAGGCAATAGCAAGAGCACAGAAAAAACCAAAAATTAAAAATCCATAATAAATGTACTCGCCAGGAATCCTCATTGATACCAAAAAAGAAAAAACAACTGCTAAAATTATTAATAAAGCAGTTTTCTGCCACTGAAAACTATCAACCCAAATTGGGCCCGTTAAAGTTCCTGCAAGATAACCAACACCTGCCATAAGTGATAAATTACCTAATTCAGCATTATTAAAGCCAAAGGCCTCCCCAGCTGTTCCTAATAAAATAGGCATTGTATTAAAAACTAATCCGCCTATCGCAGACACCATAGATACAGCAATGATGATTGTTAAATTAGCTTTCAATAATTTCACTCTAATATACTCTTGCTGGATTAGGTAAATTTGGAGATCCTAACATCTCTCGATGGCTTGGCGGCTGCTTACCGTTTCGGTCTTTCATTCCATAGCGATTTTGTGCAACTTCCGCGCCGACAAGTGTGTGACCACTAATTTCTTGGGCTTTTGGGTCATTAGCAATCGCATGCAGAATATGCCCTGTGAACTGCGGAGTTTCGGCCATTGCTATAAAATCTTTATATTGCTCAGGATGAACTTCGGCAGCAATGAGAGCTCTCTCTGTCAAAAGAGGACCCATCCATATGGATACAGCTTGAACAGCAAACGGCTCCAAATCTACCGCCATGTCATGAGCAAGTTTATCTAAGCCGGCTTTTTGGGCACCATAAGCAGGACCATGCATATAACAACTCGCCCCAAAAGAGGAACCCATAGCAATTAAACCACTTTTTTGTTTGGCCATAATCTTAGCTGCGTGCCAGCTCGCCACATAAGCCGATCGCAGTCCAACATTAAGTATATTTTGAGCATTTAATTCTTTATCCCAAAAAGGCTTTTGCTCTATGAGCTGATGATGAATATAAGCTGCATTATTCATTAAAATATCCAGCCTCCCTTGTTCGTCCATAACTTTTTTAAAGAGATCGGCAATCTGGTTATCATCAGCACTGTCACAAATAACGGCTATACCTTTACCTCCAACATCATTACACTCCATCGCAGTCTGTTCGACTGTACCCGGTAAGTCAGTTCCGTCCCACCCCTTTGCTTTTCCTACTATTTTCGTTCTCCCAGTGACATAAACAGTCATCCCCTTTTCTGCTAGACCCAAAGCAATTCCTTTTCCTGCCCCTCTGCTGGCGCCTGTTACGATTGCAACTTTTGGATTTGTCATAACTGTCCCCATAAATTATATAACACTCAGATAACCAATAACAGAGATGTTAGAATGCGCAATAATTTTGTCATAATTTTACGTATTCTGAGAAAAAATAGGTCATTTTCCTTGATTTTGCGTAGTTTTTCAAAGAAAATAGCATATAATTTGAAATGAGGGTAAAATATGAAACCAGATGATATGAATTGGCATTCAGACATAGAGCCAAAATTAATATTGAAAACCGAAAGTGATATAATTTGGTCATCAACAGCCGATGTAATTATTGTGGGTTTAGGCGGGGCTGGAGTAGCAGCTGCTTTGGAGTCAATTGAAACTGGAAATAGCGTATTAGCGATCGATAAATATGAGACAGGTGGTGCTACAAAAGCGAGCGGCGGGGTAATATATGCAGGAGGCGGAACAAGTTTACAAGTAGAAGCAGGAGTAAAAGATACTGTAGAAAATATGTTTAACTACTTAAAGTTAGAAACTCGTGATATAGTTTCAGATCAAACTCTTAAAGATTTTTGTAACAAAAGCGCCCCAACTGTTGATTGGCTAATAGATCATGGTGTAGATTTAAGAAGTACACTATGGAAGTATAAAACGTCATATCCAGCACCAAAGTATTTTCTATATCACAGTGACAATAGTCTCATAAAAAACTACAAAAAGAACGCTTTTCCTGCTGCTCGTGGTCACCGTGGTTATGTACCTGAAAAACAGGGAGCGAAAGCAACAAATCTTGGAGGATCTCTTTTTGACCCACTTAAGGCAAGTGCTATAAAAAAAGGATTGATAATTCATGACTTTACAGAGGTCAGGCAACTCATAACTAACAAAAAAAATGAGGTGATAGGACTAAAAGCATATCAATTCAATAACAAGATAGAGCTTCAAGAGTATAAAAAACTCAGAAATAAAGCATTAAAATTATTAGCTCTATTCCCCCCCATTGTGCCGGGGTCTAAATATTTCTTCAAAAAAGCTATGTCATTAATGGAAAAGGCAAATGATTTATTAAACAAGAGAAAAGAAATTTACATAAGGAGTAACAAAGGAATAATATTATCTGCTGGAGGGTTTGTTTTTAATAGAAAAATGGTAGAATATTATGCACCAAAATACAGTGAGGGGTATCCCTTAGGTACTGAAGGCGACAACGGCTCGGGCATTAGACTCGGTCAATCAGTTGGAGGAATTGCTAAAAATATGGATCGCATGACAGCATGGCGATTTATAAATCCACCAATTTCTTTTGCAAAAGGCATGATAATAAATACTGATGGAAAACGTTTCATAAATGAAATGGTCTACGGGGCAACACTTGGTGTTGAAATGACGGAACATCATAATGGGTCAGCATGGATGATTCTGGATAAAAAATTAGTCAAAAAATCTTTAAACGATGTCAGCAAAAAGAAAGCATTAGCATTTCAGCGAGCACTCGCAAAACTTAATATCTATTTTGGATCCAAAAAGGCAAATTCTGTTGCTTCACTTGCCAAATTAATTGGAATTAATGCTGATAACCTCTTAAAGGAAATAATAGAATACAATAAAATAGCAAAAGGTGAAACTATAGATCCATTTGGTAAAACTAAAAATGAAACAGCGGAATTAAGTCTGGATAATATTGTTGCCATCGATATTAGTTTAAATGCAAAACTGTTCCCATGCCCCACCCTCTCTTTGGGTGGCCTTTCTGTAAACGAAAAAACAGGTTCGGTGCTAAACGAAGAGAGTTTACCCATCAAAGGGCTATATGCAGCAGGAAGAAACGCTGTAGGTGTTGCATCGTGGTGCTATGTCAGTGGCTTATCCATAGCAGATTGTATTTACTCTGGTCGCCGTGCAGCAACCTCAATTAATTGCAAAAGCGAAAGTTAATTACTGCGCACAACCCTAAAACCAGTATGTGAAGTGCTCAGCATAAGGTCTTGAGCTTGTCTTGCAGCTGGTCGGTATCGATAGCAATATGACTTTGCACATAGGTATGAGCCTCCTTTAATTACTCCAACTGGAATAAGTTTCTGGGCTGGGTCATAACCATCAGAATAAGCTTCTTTTAGGTCCCCTGGCGTATGGCTAGGATAATAAACAGAAGATGTCCACTCCCAAACATTCCCAATCATATCATACAAACCAAAACCATTAGGCGGATAGCTTCCAACAGGGGCAACTCCGATAAACCCGTCGTCTTTTGTATTAATTACAGGAAAAATACCATCCCAAGTATTGGCTTTATTTTTTAAAGCGCTCCGTTCTGCATCAGGCCAGCTCATAAGAGTACCATCTAAACCACCGCGGGATGCATATTCCCATTCTGCCTCAGTCGGTATCCTGCCGCCAACCCAAGAAGCGTACGCTTTTGCATCGTCAAGGGTAATATGAACAACAGGTTCGTGAGGTTTAAAACTGGCCTTACTTAAACCCTGGGGGTTTTTCCAATTTGCACCAACTTCATAAATCCACCAATTGTTAGATCCAGTGTTTTTGGGAGCAATAAAAACAGCAGAACCTGGACTCACATTAATACCCGTCTCAATACCCCAGCCAGTTTCTGCTTTAGATACATAACCCGTCTCATTTACAAATTTTTTAAATTCATAATTAGTTATTTCATGCGACCAAATTTCAAAAGGCTCCACACAAACCTGCACCACTGGCCCCTCTTCCTTGTATACTGTGGACTCCCCCATACTAAAGCATGCACCCTCAAGTTTAACCCAATCACTTTCAGTGGTTCTCGGGCCCTCAGTGTATTGACTAACTCCATTGCACCCGACAACAGAAAAACAAATAATAGAAAAAAAACTTTTCCGCAATTTCATCTCTACAGGTACTTTTCTATATAATCTTTAAATTTGTTACTTATCGACTCACGGGTTAAACCATAATCACTGAGCTTATAGTTATGTTTTTGACGATTTTCACGCTTATTTGCTTTTATCCAGTTTTCCATCATTTCTTTTGTAAGAATATCATCATTTATATGAATAGACTTTAACACTTGAGTACCTATTTTTTCAGGCGCCTCAACTAGATCTAAATAATTTATATCAATAAACCTATCATCTGGAATTGAATTTCGGACCTCTATAAAATTATTTAACCACTCCGAAAGACGGTCCAACCAATAATTACCAATTTCAAAATCTGAAATAATATCAGTATTCATTTTGTAAAGAGTTGACTCCATACTGCAATAAGATGGAACTGTAGAAACAGGGTCGCGATGAGTCATTATTATTTTAGCCCCAGGGAAATACTTCACAACTGCACCCAAGGACATTAAATGACCTGGCGTTTTAAGAATCCAACTTTTATTTTTACGGCTTGGGTCTTGCCACTGCAAAGATTGCAATATTTCTATTAGGTCAGAATAAGATTTACCTGGGTTTTGATTAGTCAACCAATTTGCATAATCAGGCACAAAGTATGTGCTCTCAAGCATTGAGCTAGAAAAGAGCTGCCCAAGAATGATTACCTCCTCATCTGCTTGATCAATATCCATTGGATGAATTGACATTAATTCAGGGATTTTTTTTAACATAAAGTTTAAAATATCTTTGGCGATATCTTTCCTTGGAGTAGGGTCATTATAATCTTCATTTTCTAGCGGTGTATAGTTTTGCGCCTCAAACCATTTTACAGAAGTTAGTTCAGGTGCAGATGCAAGCATACGATGCAACATAGTACTACCTGTCCTTGGTAGACCAGTCAGTACCGCCTTAACATCAACAGTCTCATCGAGTATTTGCGGGTTCATTTTTATAAGATTTTTATGTCGCAACCTATTTACAAGTGCACCTATAATCATTTGTTCAGCACCATAGTAACCCTCACTCGAAAGCCTAGCTTGACTATTAAGTGATTCAATAAACACATCAATATTTGGAAAAAACCATTCATCCCCAAAATCACTTAAACCCGTAGCTTGTTCAGCCTTTTTAATCAGAGACTCTTTTTTAGGGACCATAATCTTAACCAATTCGTTTTAAAATCATCTTATTACTACGAAATCTAAACAATTTTGAAAGATTTTATTTCATATTCGTAGAAAATTAAGCTAAACTATACGCATGTTACTTCAAGATAAAGTTATTATAATCAGTGGTGTTGGAGCTGGCATGGGAAGAAGAATGGCGAAATTAGCTTCTGCAGAAGGGGCTAAGGTAGGTCTCGCTTCAAGAAATTCCGCATACATAAAATCAATAGCAAAAGAAATAAAGGACCTAGGTGGGGAAGCTATCGCTTGCTCAACTGATATTACGCGCAGCGAAGATTGTTATAAACTAGCAAAGAAAGTTAAAGAGAGATTTGGACGTATCGACGGACTGGTCAATAGTGCCTACCAGCACGGAGATTGGGCAACGACTGATATTGCTGATGTGGATAAATGGGCTGATACTTATAATGTTAACTGCATTGGCGCACTCAGGATGGCGCAGGCAGTGCTGCCATATATGAAATCTAATAGCGGTGGCGCAATCGTTAATGTTTCCACCATGACTACTGTCAATCCATTTCCAGGTGAAGCCTCATATGCGGCAAGCAAGGGAGGGTTAAATGTATTAACCAAGCACATGGCAAAGGACTTCGGTCGTTTTGGAATACGTGTCAACTTATGCAGGATGGGATGGATAGGCGGTGCTCCAGTTTATGGGTATATCGATGCGCAAGTAAATAATGGTAGGAAGCGTGATGATGTCATAAACGAAATAACTGATAGAATACCTTTAGGGATTATACCACCAGAAGAGGATTGCGCCAAAGCCGTTCTCTATTTTGTGTCTGATTATGCCAGGGTCGTAACGGGGGCAACCCTAGACGTTAATGGTGGCCAGTATATGGCTCCATAATGAGTGATATAAAAAAATTATGGAGAGAGTTTTGTAATCAATTAGAGATTTCGGGCGAACATGTTCTGGAATCTAGTCTTGCAACAAATAAATTAGACAAAGCAGAAGGCATTAGATATCTTACCCGTCTCCTAAGGATAGGCTTAGAGATGCATCTGGAAAATAATAATCCAGAATTTCCAAGTTTTTATCAAGCCTCTCATTCAACTGCTAAAATAGGAGCAGACAATCCCGATAATTTTTATCAGAACGCAACCATTTCAAGTTCTTATCAATATAAAATTTCAGGACGCAAAGGTACAGTTCCGATCCTTAGCTTTGGCACAAAAGCTAATAGGTACGCCGTTGACGGCACCATGGCATCAACAGGCGAACTCGACATAAGAGACGTTGATTGTGACAGTGATGGGTCTTTTGAGATTATAGCAAGTAAAGATAAGGTTGATGGGAATTGGCTGCCTTTAGAAGATGACTCCACCATACTAATTGTAAGGCAAACTTTTTTTGATCGAACAAAAGAAGAGATAGCTAAAGTAGAAATTAATACCATTGATCAATTTAACAAACCTGAACCAATCAGTTTAAAGGGGGTATCAGAATCACTATCTAACGTTTCAAAGTTTATAAAAGGTACATCAAGTTTATTTCTAGATTGGTCATTACTATTTAAAGAACAACATAAAAATAGTCTAAGCACGACTGGACAATCTATGTTTTCAAGAGCTGGTGGTGATCCAATGATTTATTACCTTCACGGTTGGTGGGAACTTAATGATAATCAAGCTTTAAAAATATCTTGTAGTGTACCAGATTGTATTGGCTGGAATTTTCAAATAAATAATATCTGGATGGAAAGCCTTGATTACAGAAATCATAATATTCACACAAATAATTTTTTAGCAGAAAAAAATACCGATGGTAGTGTCACTATAATAGTTTCAAAAAAACCCCAAAAAGGTAATTGGCTTGATACAGCGGCACACAAACAAGGTACAATGCTATGGCGGTGGACAGGAGCGGAAAACTACCCCTTACCAAAAGTGGAGATTATAAATGTATGAATTGGAATTACGAATACAAAAACTTGAGTCAGAGAGTGAAATAAGAAAATTAAAAGCTCGCTATCTAAATGCATGTGATACTAAAAATGTTGAAGCAATACGCGATTGCTTTACTTCTGATGCAGAAATTCAATTTCCCCCGCTTGGGAATTTTGACTTAGATGGATTAATCAAAATATTCCAAGAAGTCGCGGCAACTACACCAATATATGATGTACATCATGCGCATAATGGTGAAATTGAAATCGAGGGTTCTACTGCAAGTGGTAAATGGAACCTTGGATTTGCAACCTATGATCCACGAAATAATAATTTCCGTATGATGAGTAGTATATATGAAGATCGCTATAGAAAAACAAAGAACGGTTGGCGGATTTGCTTTACTAAATCAACACCCAGAACAATAGTTGACGGCTGCCTCCAAGAGGATGGGTTAATTGCGAAATGGAATGAAAATACATAAGGAAGAAAAATGGATAAAAGCTTAAATTATATAGACCCTGATGCTATAGTTGTATCCAAAACTGTACAAATTAGTGCTCCCCCTAGCTTAGTATGGAAAATTTTACTTGATATGAAAAACTATAATAAATGGAACCCATTTTGTGTTGAGTGTGAGTCAACTTTAGAAATGGGTGCAGCGGTAAACATGAAGTTAAAGTCATATGTTAATTGCGAACCATCGCATTTTAATAATACTGAATATATTTGTGAAATAATCCCTGAAGAAAAAATATCATGGCAACTACCTCATTATGAGGCATGGCCATATCCAGCACGAAGAGATCAATTTATACAAAAATTAGGTACTAACAAAAGTTCTTACTATTCCACAGATCAATTTTTAGGACCAAATGGCATACATGTCATGAGATTTGCAGGGCCATGGGTTAAACAGGCGTTTGATGATACAGCAGATGCATTAAAAGTTTATGCTGAAAACCTGTATAAGCCTAACTAGTAATTGGCACAAAATCCTCTGGAACATTATGAAAATAACTAAGAGATTCATATCTTGAAGCAATTTTCCAACTGCCGTCAATTTTAATTAACTTATCAGAATACCATAGACCCACAAAAAAAGTATGAGGGTTATTATTTCGTTCTATAACCATAGGGTTAAATAGCATAGTTTTTGACTGAGCAGTTAAACCGCTAACCTCAATCTTTGGTAAGCCCATCATATGTTGCATCGACGAAAAGGGCTTGAGGGCTCTCTGAAGATAAAGTTTGATCTCTTTTAAATTTCCCTGGATACCGCCAGCTTCCGTAAAATCGATAATGGCATTATCAGTAAAAATTTTGTCCAATAAGTCCCATTTACGTGTATCTATAGCTTCACAGTAAGACATAAGTATATCTTGGATTTCTAAACGGTCAGATATTTCCTGAAGATTATACATTATCAGTAAATCTAAATTTTTTCTAAATGTGGTGTAACAATCTTTGCCACTCTGTTGTCATATTTGACAACATCTACAACTACAGAAGTCTCAACTAAACGAACTCCTTCAAAGTCTAATATTTTATTACTAGCCACCTGATGAACCTCAGAGAGACCCTCAAACAAACCTATTGCTAATATGTCAAAACGCCCTAATAAAATTATGACACCATTAATTTCCGGAAGATTAGCTATTCTTTCTGCTACCTTTTTAATTGAATTCTGCTCAGCATGTATACCTATATATGCTAGTTGTGGGGTATCAAGATTGGACATGTTGGTGACTGCCGTAAAACGAATGAAATTTTCGTCTTCCAACCTTTTCACGCGTGAGCGAATGGTACCTTCGGTAAAACCAAGTTGAGTTGCTATTTTCCGGTTTGATAGACGTGCGTCAGTGGATAATAACTGAATAATTTTCTGGTCTAGGTCATCAATTTTATAATTTGTCATTTATACCTCTTAGATGGGTGCTACATCAAAATCATACTTAATTATATCAACAGCAAAGCTAGGATCTAGGCTTCTCACACCCTTTATTTGAGATAGTTTATTTAGTAGAAAATCTGACATTTTATCCATATTAGATAATGTTACTAAGATTTCTATGTCATGTTTACCAGTTACAAGCTGCACTGAGGCAACCTCCGATAATAGAGCAATGTCTGCGGCCACATCATTTGCGCGCCTTCCTTTAACATCAACACCAATTGGCAATAAAACATTATAATCAAATGCAGAAAAATCCGAAACTGCAACAACCTTCATCGCTTTGGATTGTTCCATGCGTCTTATTCGAGTTGTAACCATTGAAGTTGTAACGCCTAGTTGATCAGCAATTTTTTGATTGCTGGTTCGTCCATCTTTCTTAAGAATCTTTATTATAGCATTATCTAAGTCGCTAAATTGGAAATTATTATCAGACATTACATTCCTTATTTTACTTGCTCAAACATTCCAATAAATGGTAGCCGCTCTTAGCTTATAGATAATAAGTCATAAAATGCAATATTGCGTATATATTTGTATATTTTACTCTGCAAACGTATAGATTTGAGTTATGTTTTTCTTCAAATGCGTAATTTAATGATTAAAGAATTTGATTATATTATTGTGGGAGCAGGTTCTGCTGGGTGTGTTTTAGCCAATAGACTTAGTAAAAACCCTAACATTACAGTTGCTTTGGTAGAAGCAGGTGGTATCGATATCGATCCATCAATACATATGCCCATTGGTTATGGAAAAACCCTTCATAACCCAAATCTTTCGTGGAGTCTTAAAACTCAGCCAGAGCCCTTAATGAATGATCGAATTCTGCCATTGCCCCGCGGAAAAGTATTAGGTGGTTCAAGTTCAATAAATGGAATGATTTATATTCGTGGACATAGAGAGGACTATAACACTTGGGCTAACTTGGGCTGCAATGGCTGGGGTTGGGAGGACATCCTACCTTATTTTAAAAAATCAGAAAACTACAAATTAGGTAAAAATAGATATCATGGAGAAGATGGCCCTTTAGCCGTTTCAGAAATTATTGATAAAAATCCAACTAATGACTCAATTATAAAAGCATTTATCGAATACGGCATTTCAGAAAATAACGACTTTAACGGCGATAGCCAAGAAGGGGCGGGGCATTATGATGTCAATATAAAAGGTGGCAAAAGGTGCTCTACTTCAAATGCTTTTTTGCGACCCGTTAGAAAAAGAAAAAACCTTTCTATTCTCACAAATACAAATGTGAATAAAATAAATTTCGATAATAATCGCGCGAGAAGTTTAATTGTTGATAGTCGAAAAAAAATTGAAATACTAAAAGCGAATAGAGAAATTATTCTTAGTGCAGGTACCTATAAAACCCCTCAACTTTTACAATTATCAGGTATTGGCCCAGCTGAACTTCTAAAGTCTATGGGTATTAAAGTCTTGGTTAATAGTCCTGAAGTTGGAAAAAACCTCCAAGATCATTACATGGCACCAATGGCTTGGTCACTTAAACCAGGGGTATTCAGCTATAATAATGAATTAAAAAACTTAAATTTAATTAAAAATATAATAAAATATTATTTTTTTAGAAAAGGCCCAATGACTCTACCTGCTGCATCAGTAGGGGCATTCGTAAAAAGCAACGAAAGCCTAGACCGCCCTGATTTACAATTTCATTGCTTGGCTGTAACCGGTGATCTTTCAGCCGCAAGCAGAGGGGAAAATGCAAAATTAACTGAATATTCAGGACTTACTATAGGTGGAGCTCAGCTACGGCCAGAGTCCCGTGGTTTTGTACAATGTGCATCAAGTAACCCCGCAGATGACCCTTTGATTGTTCATAATTATTTATCTGCTGAAATGGACAGGCATTTAATAATAAAAGCAATGGATATAACTAGAGAGCTGGCAAAAATGCCGGCACTTTCCAAAATAATTGACAAAGAAAAACTTCCTGGGCGTCAAGTTATTTCCAATGATGAAAAATTAGAATGGCAATTAAACCTTGGAACCACCATGTATCATCCCGTTGGCACCTGTAGAATGGGCAGTGACATCGACTCTGTAGTAGACTTGGACCTTCGAGTAAATGGAGTGGATGGGTTACGAGTTGTTGATGCATCGATCATGCCAAGACTCATTTCAGGCAATACTAATGCAGCTACTATAGCAATAGCTGAAAAAGGTGCGGACATAATAATTAATCAGAAGTGACTATTTCGTCCAGATAGCTGAACTCCATGCGCGATCCTGGAGAGTAGCTTGCATATTGGGGTTTGGAGGGGTGCCATTACGAACTGCATCCCAAGTACTCCAACGACATTTTGGATTTTCTAAAACACGAATATAGTAAGCCGAATTCTGGCCTTTTTTGTAATTAGGGTCAGACCAAAGTGCCTTAAGCTCACTGCTTCCTGTCGCATCGTTCGTTTTGCAGTTAGTCAAATTAACTGTTGCGCCATTATCAGGGCATCGGTTAGTTTGAGGTGATGGTTCTGCACCGCCTGCACAAGAAATATCATAAATTTCTTCACGGTTTTTAGACTCATCCGACCAAACCTTTATAATTTGTATTCGTTGTAAGGGATACCCATCTGGGTCCTTAATTGCCCAAGCAATAAAAACTGGGGATTCATTTTTGCTATTATAAACTCCTCCCATAGGCGTGCCCTGTTCGTAAGCATCTTCAAGCATTTTAGTCGATGATAAAATCGTATTTTCATAGTTTCCGGCAAAAAACCGAGCTTTTATACGGGGCCCAGATGTTGCAAAAGTCTCCTTACGTTTCATAGCATCAAATATATCTTCTCTAGTGTTAGACTCAGCCCAGACACCAGCTAAACCAGATGCCCCATATGAAGCAGAAGATATAAAAGCCAACTCAGTCTCTTCAGTTGCAACATTATCCCAAGACATTTTACCATCTGGGGGCACTGATCCTCGATTAGCAAGATCGGTATCATGTGAGAACTTACCAAAATGCTCCTCTTCTGATAAAGACGGAGCGCTTACGTGAGTATCTGATGATCCAATAAAACCAAAAGCATATGGATTAGTTCCAATGTCCTGTTCAATACCAATTCCCCTGGACAAAGATTGACGAACAAAACTACCTGGTACTTTTTGACTTTCCTTAGCCATACCAACAAGTATTTCATAAAGCTCATGATTTGCGAATTCATCTTCCGGAGATAATAGTGGGTGAGTTTCAGAAGTGCCTTTGACTTGGGTCATTTCTACTATTGGCTCATTTTTAAGGCGGTTTTCGGCATAAGCCTTATCAATGAGGGAACCATCAGTGGTTGTCGTTGAGAACATCTCACCATTAGATGCATTAGAGTTGTGAGGGATAGCTAAAACATCGAATCCCTCATCCCGCTTATCATTCATCCAATTCCATAGGTCCTCAGGATTTGTCGAATCTAGTGTTGAAAATAATCGCTCTGGAGCCTTATCACGAAAAACTACATTACGATGCAAATTAATGGCTCCAGCATTGTCAGTTATTTTCCCAATAATATTCATATTAGTATATTCATAAGCAGCAAATGTTGTGAATTTTCCTGGTTCGTAATGCTTTTCTGCTGCGAGAATATTCTCTGCCCAAGCGCTATCTATGAAGTCCCTATCATAAATATCCTCTATAGCATTACCAGTTACGATTGTTGTTCCAACCTTTGTAAATGCTTCAATGCGGGCCTCTCTTGAACCCCCAAATATTCCAAAAATTGACTTTGCTGTATCTGTTTTGGACAAAGGGTTTCCTCTATCACGCATTGCAGCTAGAACACCCATGTATTCTCCGTGATCTGTTACTCCGTAAAAGTCTAAAGGAGCACCAGAAATTGTAATATTTTTACCGGCCCCATTATCGATAGTATCTCCCTTTGCAAAACGGTATGCGTCATCAGCATTAGTCCTTGTACCTGTTATAAAGGCATCAAAAGAGTTTTTTGTATGCACATGTAGGTCACCAAAATAAGCATTTTTTGTGGCTATCTTTTCAACTAAGACTGGGGCTGAGTGAAGCTCAACCTTAGAAATTTGTTTTTCTGGTTTTTCTGTGCATCCAGCAGTAACCAATAAACAAAATATAACACTACTTAGATAAAGACTTCTTGACATAACTCTCTCTTAACTTCCTGTCCAATGTGGTTTTCTTTTTTCCGAAAAAGCTTTAACACCTTCAAGAGCATCATCACTATTACGCCACTTTATGAATTCATCATAACTTTCTTGTTTAACTAATGCAGCTTTCAAACTATCCTCTGAGAGCCCTCTTTTTACGGTCATTTTAGATGCCTGAATTGCCAAAGGCGCTCCCTTCAAAATATCATCACAATATTTTTTTACAACATCCATCAACTTATCATGAGTTACTACTTTATTCACGAACCCCATACGCAAACCCTCATCCGCTGTGTACTTTCTTGATGTAAGGATAATCTCCATAGCATTTTTTTGTCCTATTTGTCGAGGCAACCTATGAAGGCCTCCACCTAATGCCACTGCACCAACTAAAGGCTCTGGCAAGCCAAACAAAGATCTCTTAGAGGCTAAGATCAAATCGCAAGCTAATGCTAGCTCAAACCCTCCCCCTAATGCATATCCGTCAACTGCAGCAATGACTGGTTTTACCAAATCAAAACGGTTTATCAATCCAGCATATCCACCTCTTGGATAACTACCATTTATACCGTCTTTCAAATCACTTCCGGCGCAGAATGCTTTACCACCCTCGCCGGAGATTACTGCAACTAATTGATTTTTATCAGATGAAAAATCATCAAATGCAGTATTTAAATCACTATGCATTTCATCAGTAATTGAATTCATTGCCTCAGGGCGATTAATTTTTATGAACGTGACTGGACCATCACGTAATATATCAATATACTTCAACTATTCAGTCCTGTTATCCATTTTGAGTTTGGTCATTTGCTTTTTATCGTTACCCCATTCTGCATAAAATTGTGAAAAGTATTTTCTGAAAGGAAGTATAGGGCCATCCCCATCACATATACTGGGCTTTGGCATATATTTTTGACGGTCCCATACGACTTTATCTTGATCCAGTTGTTTACAAATTTCACGCCTCATAGCCTTAGCTAGACTGGCCATGGGTCCTTCAGCTTCTGTTTTTGGCTGAGTAAATGCGAACCTAATATGCGTTCTTTCTTGATCTATTGGAGTTATACCAGCCACCATTAAAGTTTCAGAAATTCCAGAAAACTTAGTCCAACTTTGTCCTGCTCCAACAGTCCCATAAGCTATAGTTCCATCTACAACACCTTTTGGGGTTGGCATTTTAGCATCAACACTAGCCGTTCGTTTATGTCCATCAAATTCAAAATCATAATCAGGGAAATCATTTGTACCATGGATGTATTTAAAATGGGCAGCATCAACGCCATTTTCAGCCATGTTTTGCACAGGCCCATGAACAATCCATTCATATTTTTTATAATCAGTCCAGTTTGTATCATAAACTTGTTCAAAAGTTTCTGGCTGCCACTTCGGGGGCTCGTTAAAAGGATGGTACCAAACTAATATTTGTTTGTTACTTTCTTTGACAATCCATTCTTTTTCACAAGGCCTAGCAGCAGACGGTGGTATTTTTTTTGCATAAGGAACAGCAACAACACTCCCTTTACTATTGTATTCCCAAGCATGAAATGGGCATTCTAATGAGTTTCCTTTAACTCTCCCACCATAACCCATATGAGCACCAAGATGTTTACAATACGCATCAATAACCCTAGCCCGGCCATCCTCACCACGCCATAGAACTAAATCTTTACCAAAGTAAAAAAGAGGCTTAACTTCACCCACCAAGAGCTCATCTGTGTAAGCTACCATAAACCAACCGAATGGCATCGGTAAGGTATCAAGGTTTCGCTCACTAATTGAAGCACGGTTATCAACTGGATTCATCCGCCATGCAGTTAAGTCATTACCGCTCAATCCCTCTAACTGAGACCAGACAGCAACGTGAGATGTGGTATTTGAGCTCATATTTGATCCTTTAATTTAAAGACTTTTATTGCATTCTCTCTCAAAAATTTAGGCCACACATGTGCTTTTAGTGGTACATTCTCCATATCACTAAAAATACGGTCTAAACTTAAACCCATCGGAAAGTACCCTGCATAAATAATCTTATCTGCACCCCTGGTATTCGCATATTCAATTATTGCTTTTGGGTAGTGCTTAGGAGCAAAAGCAGATGTTGAATAATACAAATTAGGGTATTTTATCATAAGTTTTACAGCCAAATTCTCCCAGGGCTCGGCTCCATGTCGCATTACTATTTTCAAATCAGGGAAAAACCAGCAAACTTCATCTAAATGTTCAACTTTCTGAGTATGCATGGGTATTCTAGGACCTGGCACCCCAACGTTTAGGACTATAGGGATATCAAGCTCTACACATGCAGCATAGAGCGGATACATCCTAGCATCATTTATAGCTATTTGCGGGCATGTCCCTGCAGGGAAAACTGAAGCCGATTTTATATTATATTTCTTATGTAAAAACTTTAACCGTTTTACCTCTTTCATTCCATCATTGGGGTTGCACGGCACATCAAAAAAGAAACGCTTTGAATAATTTTTAGCAGCTTGCTCTGAGGTTTTATCATCATTGAAACCAACCATAGCCATTTCTATATTATGGGCATTCATCTGCTTAATTGTCCAAGCTACAAAATCTGCTTCATCAGAGCATGGCTCGGGGATATCTTTAAACATATATTGGGCAGGCATTTTAAACATATCACGGCTCTGCTGGTCGTTTAACAAAGGACGAAAGCTACTATACCAATCCGATCTATCTGCATGAGTTGGTATACCCAACATTGTATCTATAATTTTTATATCTTTAGGGTAAGTCATTTTACTTCTGCTCTTTTTTAAATAGCTTTGTATACGTTTCTCTAACTTTATTTTTTTCAATTTTTCCCATAGCGTTTAATTCAAAAGGCTTATTTTGTATGATAATTCGCTCTGGTATTTTATACTTAGCTAAATTATTTATTGCAAAGCTTAAGATATCTTTCTCTGATAAACCATCTTTAGCATAAAGACTAACAATAAGAGCCTCACCCAACCGTGAGTGAGGAATGCCATATGCACAAACCGCTAAAACATCTTTATGGCGTGCCAGTATTTGTTCAATCTCAGCACAATAGATATTTTCACCGCCTGATATTACCATATCAGTTTTTCTATCAACAATATAAAGATAAGCTTGATCATCTATTTTTCCTATATCACCCGTCTTAAACCAATCACGTGACATACAAGCTGCTGTCTCATCAGGTCTATTGAAATAGCCTTGCATTAGCGTTGCACCCTTGACCCAAATTTCGCCAATTTCGCCATTAGCTAAGCTAACACCTTCGTCATCCGTGATCTGCACATCAAACATGGGAAGTATTTGACCCGAAGCAGACGGATTAGCAAGGTAAGCTTCGCCAACAGCTTGCGATATTGCTCCGCATGTCTCAGTCATTCCATAACCTGCACCTATAAAAGCTTTTGGAAATGATTTTTGAATCTGCTCAAGGAGATTAATAGGTAAAGCTTGTCCTCCACAGGACACTGAAACTAATGAAGAAGTATCAAACTTCTCAAAATCTGGAGAACGAAGTAGATCCCAGTACATTGTTGGAACCCCCCCAAAATTTGATATCTTTTCCTCTTCAATCAACGCGAGGGCCTTTTCAGGTTTCCATCTGTCCATTATCACTAATTTTCCACCATTGATTAGTGCAGTCATAAAGATTGCACTGCAACCGCTTGTATGAAATAAGGGAAATATTAAAAGCGACCCACTTTGGGGCATCTGAGATTTTAATGTTTCGACATCAATACTATAATTTAGTGCCATTCTTTTAAGCACAGCAGCCATTGCCATCTGAGTATTCATTACACCTGATATAAAAGCGCCATGAGTAATCACAGCAGCTTTAGCGATACCAGTTGTACCAGAAGTAAAGAACATACATGCAACCTCATCGCTCTCTGTGCGAGTGGCTTTGAATTGATTTGATTTCTTTGGAAAATTATCAGCTGATAAATATCTACCTTTATAACCTTCTTTGAGTAGGACATCTAGTCGGGCTTTATCACCAATCACACAAACACAATTAGTATCTTCAATAGCTTGAAGCATGGACTCTCCAGTTCCTCGGCTATTTATCAAAACTGCCACTCCGCCAGCATTTATTATGGCGATAAAGGCAATCATCCATTCAGGCTGGTTCTTCATGCATATCGCTATAGTTTTACCCTTAATCTTTGAGATTTCTTCTGTAAGCCAAAAGCTGAGCCCATCTGCATACCCAAATACGTCATCAAAGCTGAGACGAATATCTCCAGAAACTAAAAATTCAATAGCACCATATTTTCTTGCATTATCAAATATAACACTCATATTTTTTGGTGCATTCTTAAAAATTCGAATTGACCCTTGAGAAATAACCTCGAATTCTCCGCCAGGAGACATTAACTCTTCAACTATTGGATCGGCGTTTACCATTTGTAATTAAAAGCACCCTCGTTTTTTTTTATACCATATATTACGCATTATCGATAATCAACATGGCTTTTCAACAGAAATGCGTATTTTTTATGTTTATTTTCTACGCATTCTAAATTATAAGCTCACATACAAAAGGGGACTCTTATGAATGATTTAAAAGATAAAACCGCTATTGTTAGCGGAGGCAGTGATGGCATTGGGCTTGCAATTGCAAGA
>JABGVR010000134.1 GCA_018645985.1 Hellea sp.
CAACAAGAGGACTTGAATTTGCCTCGTTTGCGCCTTTAAAAGCGAGAAGAATTGCTACTGCCACAACAAAAATGGCTAGCACTTTATACTCGGCCTTTAAAAAGGACATCGCTCCAACAGCTATGTTGTCAGCGATTTTGACCATTTTTTCTGTTCCTACTTCTTGCTTAGAAACCCAAGCACTTTTCCAAGCCACATATAATAGGGCTACTATGCCCATTGCCGGCATTGCGTAAATCAAGCTATCCATTTTATCTTCTGATTTTTAATAGGTTAAATGAGGAATACCCTCATTTTTTTTGAGCCTGCAAAGATAACAGCCTGTTTTAATAATCAACACCTTGAACATCATTAAAAAATGAAGCTGAATAATAGGCTGGCAGAACTAAAAAAATATTGACCTTCTATATAATAGGTTGGTGCAGGGTATTCAATTTGATTATACCATGTCGCATTATAAATAAGTCTTGTTGTGAAAGCAACCCCAAGTCCAGTGTCCAGAAACAAACCTGGACCAATTGTCAATTGCTTAACTGTATTTATATCGGATTCATATCCAAAAGGAAATTGCGAAAATCCCGTTTGAGATCTAAAATTCAATCCATTTACATAAGCTAGATAGCTAAGGCCAAATCCCGCCTCAAAAAATGGTTTAACGAATCTATCTTGCCCCAACAACCATCTAGCATTTATATTACCATTCAACATGGTATATCTATAGAACTGCATTGAAGTACCTAATCCAAAATGCCAGTGATCATTTGCTCTGAACCATTTTGTATAACCTATTCGCAATGCGAAAGGCATACCGAATGTCAGTCCGGCATCGATTTCATTGATAAATCGTTTTTTTATTGGAACCAATGAGATACGAGGTGCTTTGATTCTTTTCGTATTCGTTGAACTAGGGTTACTAATTTGAAATCTAATTGAGTCCCTCTCGATATTCATAATTCCAGACTTCGTTTTTAACTGCAAGTAATTATTCGCAATCAGGATTACCATGCCAGATTCAACACTTCCATCCAAAAGTTGAATCTTAGCATACGTCTGTGCATTTGTGATGGTGGTAAAAATGGAAATGCCGACTATGAGTATTATTCGCAACAACTTCATTATTAGCAAATTTCTGAATACTTTGTAACATTCGTGTCTAATTAGGAACATATAACACATCAACATTTTATTAAAGTAGTAACCAACCAAATGAAACTTGCGTCTAATTCGTTTTTGAGACCTATTTTTAACCTCTCCAAACTATTTCAACATGAAAACACCAATTAAATTCACTGGAACTATCCTGCTTGCCGCACTGGCGTTCAGTAGTTGCAAGAAATTCAACCAAACGAAAGTATATACGGCAAATCAGCCAGTCTATATGAGCTATGAGGATTTGCGTTCTTCCATTCAAAGCGACAACAACAGGTCGCTCGTAAAACCGGGTAAAATATTAGTGAAGGATAATTTTGTTTTCATCAATGACTTTGAAACTGGAATACACATTTACAACAACGCAAATCCCGCATCACCTCAGCACATCGGGTTTATCAATATTCCTGGAAACGTTGACATGGCGGTTAGGGGCAACACGCTATATGTGGATAGCTACATTGATATAGTCGCGATTGACATATCCGACCCGACCAATATTAGAGAGGCTACAAGAGCCTTGAATGAGCTATCGTATACAATCCCAACGACAATAGATTACAATTACCCGGTGTCGGAAGTTGATCGCAATCAGGGAGTTGTATCAGACTATAAGGTCGTGGAAGTAAAAGAAACATGTGAGAACAATGAGTGTGGTTCCGCCTATTATGATGCCGTGGCAGTAAATGGCGGTAACTGGGGAGGCAGAATGATGACTGATGACGGAACTGTCGTTAATTTTGCTGATAACTCTAACACCGTTCGAAGTCTTTCTGGCTCTTTGAGCGCTGACGCTGCTGCAGGTTCAATGGCAAGATTCCTTCTTGTAAAGGGTTATCTGTACACTATATCTGACGAGTCTACTGTCAAAGTTTTCTCATTATCAGACAACTCAATCTCTTTCGTCACATCTTTCAATCCTTGGTCTGATGGATGGGGAGCTGGAACAATTGAAACTTTGTTCTTATTGAATAATCATCTGTTAATAGGATCTACAAGTGGTATGTTGGCATATAATGTTTCTGATGCAAGCAATCCAGAATATGTTTCTAATTATGAGCACATGACTTCATGTGACCCTGTTGTTGCTAATAGCGATTACGCTTTTGTGACTTTAAGATCAGGTGTTGACTGTGGAAGAAATGATATCAACCAATTAGATATTGTAAATATTTCTGAAATGATGAGTCCATATTTAGAGCATTCTGTTCCAATGACTAACCCTCATGGCTTGTCTATCGATGCTGAAAAGAATCTGCTCTTTGTTTGTGATGGAGAATCTGGAATGAATGTATATAATGTATCAAATCCAACAAGTCTTAGGGCTCTAGCGAGAAGAACAGGCGATTCTTACGATGCCATTACTTCAAACGATATTGTTTATGTGATCGGTGATGAGGGACTTGTACAGTACAGTTATACTGAGGAAGGCCAATTAACTCAAATAAGTACCATCAGCTTAGATTAACATCCATTAAGAAACTATTGGCACAATCATTGAAATCAACTAGCTTGGTTAGCGTTAAAGTACGCATAGGTTA
>JABGVR010000022.1 GCA_018645985.1 Hellea sp.
CTACATTATCCCTTCATGTAGTGGCTGAGATGCAAAAACAGGGCGGCGTAGCGGCGTTTATAGATGCCGAGCATGCATTAGATCCAGTTTATGCTGGAAAATTAGGTGTGGATGTAAATGAATTATTAATAGCTCAACCTGATACAGGCGAACAGGGATTGGAAATTGCTGATACTTTGGTGAGATCTGGAGCTGTAGATATTTTAGTTATCGATTCTGTAGCAGCATTAACTCCTCGGGCAGAGCTTGAAGGAGATATGGGGGATAGTTTGCCTGGATTGCAGGCTAGATTAATGAGTCAGGCACTCCGAAAGTTAACTGGATCAATATCAAAATCAGGATGTATGGTTATTTTTATAAATCAAATTAGGATGAAGATTGGAGTGATGTATGGATCGCCTGAAACGACTACAGGTGGAAATGCTCTTAAGTTTTATAGTTCGGTTCGATTAGATATAAGACGAATTGGTGCCCTAAAACATAGAGATGAAATAGTTGGAAATCAAACGCGTGTCAAAGTTGTAAAAAATAAAGTTGCCCCACCATTTAGGCAAGTTGAATTTGATATCATGTACGGAGAAGGAATCTCAAAAACAGGGGAACTTATTGATTTAGGAGTAAAAGCTGAGGTCATTGAAAAATCAGGTTCTTGGTATTCATATGGTAATGAACGTATCGGACAGGGTAGAGAAAATGTTAGACTGTTTCTTAAAGATAATCCTGATATAGCTGCCGAACTAGAACATAAAATCAGAGTAAACGAGGGTTTGTTGGAAGATGAACTTTTAATGCCTAAAGATGAACTTGATATAGAAAATGACACTATAGAAAATATTTCTACTTTAAATTAATAAGCTAACCTAAAAAATAAAGTAAAATATTGTATACTTACTTATATTGATATTTTAATAAACAGCGCTTGGCTTAGTCAGGCGTTTTTTATATATATAATATTTATAGGTAGGTTGTTATTTATGGTGAGTTTAAGGGATATCAGAAAGTGTTATTTGGAATTTTTCCAAGGACATGGACATGAGGTCATTACATCTAGCTCACTTGTTCCAAATAATGATCCCACGTTGCTATTTACTAATGCCGGTATGGTTCAGTTCAAAGATTATTTTACTGGTATGCAAAAGCCTACATATAATCGAGCTGTTACTACCCAAAAATGTGTAAGAGCAGGAGGGAAACATAATGACCTTGATAATGTAGGCTATACAGCTAGACACCATACTTTTTTTGAAATGCTAGGTAACTTTAGTTTCGGGGATTACTTCAAAGCTGAGGCAATTGAACTTTCCTGGGACCTAGTTACTAATGTTCTAGGTCTAGATAAGAGTAAACTTTTAGTTACAATTTACCACACAGATAATGAGGCATATAATCTTTGGAGAAAAATTGCGGGCCTTTCCGATGATAGAATCATTAAAATCAAGACATCAGATAATTTTTGGGCAATGGGTGACACGGGACCCTGTGGTCCTTGTTCTGAAATATTTTATGACCATGGATCGCATATAGAAGGGGGCCCTCCTGGATCTTCTAATGAAGATGGTGATAGATTTATAGAAATTTGGAATTTAGTGTTTATGCAATTCCAAAGACATTCAGATGGAAGTGAGGTAGTATTGCCAAGTCCTTCTATCGATACCGGAATGGGATTAGAACGTACTGCTGCTATCTTGCAAGGAAAGCATGACAACTATGAAATTGACTTATTTAGCAACCTAATAAAAAGTTCTGTTGAGTTAACTGGAGTAAAGGCCATAGGTGAAGCAAAATTTTCGCATAGAGTTATCGCAGACCATTTGAGGAGTTCTTCTTTTTTAATGGCGGATGGGATTAGCCCTTCTAATGAAGGGCGTGGTTATGTTCTCCGACGAATTATGCGTCGAGCAATGAGGCATGCACATATTTTAGGTTCAAAGGAACCATTAATGCATCGTTTAGTGCCGACATTAATCAATGAAATGGGAGATACATTTAATGAACTTAATAGAGCAAAATTAAGCATAGAGTCTACATTTTTGCAGGAAGAAGAAAGGTTCTTGAAAACCCTCGGGCGCGGAACAACACTCCTGAATAGTGCAATTGCAGGCCTTTCTAGGGGTGATATTCTTAATGGTGAAATGGCCTTTAAACTATATGATACGTATGGTTTCCCTGTCGATTTAACAGAAGATGCATTGCGTACAAAAGGTATTTCAGTTGACATAGAGGGATTTGATAAAGCTATGTTGCGCCAAAAAGAAAGTTCCAAAGTAGCAGGGTTTAAGTCTGGAGATGCTGATATGGATAATGTTTGGTTTGAAATTAAGGATAAGTTCGGTCCAACGGAGTTTATTGGATATGAAACTTTAGAAACTGAGTCGGTTGTTGATTGTATTCTAGTCAATGGGGCCGTAGCGAATAATGCCAGTGATTGTGATATAATGTTCATTACTAATAAAAGTCCTTTTTATGCTGAAAGTGGTGGCCAGGCTGGTGATATAGGTATGGCTACACTCAAAAATGGTACTATTGAGGTGTCAAATGTTATTAAAAAAGCCGGTGATTTACACGTTGTTATTGGCTATTTAGATGGTTCAATGAAATGTGGTGATAAAATAAATCTCTGTGTGGATGCTGTTAATAGAAAGCAAACAACTATAAATCATTCTGCTGCGCATCTTATGCACGAAGCTTTAAGACGCACACTAGGAGAGCATGTAACACAAAAAGGTCAAATGGTTGACGGTAATAAGATCAGATTTGATATTTCGCACGGTAAGGCAATCTCAAACGAAGAACTAATTGCTGTGGAAAAAGAAGTGAATGACATTATACTTCAAAACTCTGCCTCAACCATAGAAACTATGAACCCTGATGAAGCTATCGCTAAGGGAGCTATGGCTCTTTTTGGCGAGAAATATGGAGATAGTGTTCGTGTGCTGTCTATCGGAAATAATGGAGGTGAAAAAATAGGTAAATATTCTGTGGAGCTTTGCGGGGGAACACATGTTGAATTCACAGGTGATATAGCATTATTTAAGATTCTTTCTGAAAGTGCAGTAGCGGCAGGTATTAGGCGCCTAGAGGCTGTGACAGGTAATGCTGCAAGAGAATATCTGGAAAATCAGGCAGGCTATGCAGTATCAGTAGCTAAGAAGCTTAAGTCTAAGCCTGAGTTGATAGAAGATCGTATCACAACACTCATAAATGAACGTAATTCCCTAGAAAAAGAGCTTATTAAAGTTAAGAAAGCATTGGCTCTTGGCGGAGATGGCAAGGAATCCATTACTACTGAAAGTATTAATGGGGTAAATTTTTTAAGCGCTGTTTTAAATGGAATGTCGGGAAAAGACCTTCGTTCCTTAGTCAATGAGAAGCTAGCATCTATAGACACAGGGATTGTCTGTTTTATCGGTACGGATCATGAAAAAGTTGCACTAATAGTTGCTGTAACAAAAGATCTTGTAGAAACTTATAATGCAGTTGAGTTAGTAAATGCGGGTGCTGAAATTGTAGGTGGGCGAGGCGGCGGTAAGCCTACCATGGCACAAGCTGGAGGTAGTCAAGCATCCAAAGCAGCGGATGCTTTGAATGCTATAAGGAACAAAATTTAATAAAAGTCTTTAAAGTAGCTGACCTACTAATATTAAGCCATTTTTCTTTCAAAATTCTCTGCAATAGCCTCGAGGTACCCTGTTGTTGTAAGCCATCCCTGTTGATCGCCGACTAATAAAGCAAGGTCTTTAGTCATTTGTCCTGACTCTACTGTTTCAATTACTGTTTTTTCTAGGTTTTTTGCAAAGTGTATAAGTTCTTCATTTGAATCAATTTTACCGCGATGCGCTAACCCTCTCGTCCAAGCAAAAATAGATGCTGTTGAGTTAGTCGAAGTGGCTTCACCTTTTTGATGGTTTCTGTAGTGCCTTGTTACAGTGCCATGTGCAGCTTCAGCTTCCATAGTTTTTCCATCGGGGGTAAGTAAAAATGAAGTCATTAACCCCAAAGAACCAAACCCTTGTGCTACAGTATCAGACTGAACATCGCCATCATAGTTTTTGCATGCCCAGATGTATCCACCAGACCACTTCATTGCCGCTGCAACCATATCATCAATTAGTCTGTGTTGATATTCACCACCAAAATCATTAAATTTACTCTCAAACTCAGTTTCGTAAACCTCTTGGAATATATCTTTGAAGCGTCCATCATATTTTTTTAGAATTGTATTTTTAGTCGATAAGTAAACAGGCCACCTACGCTGTATCCCATAATTAAAACATGCTCTGGCAAAATCTTTGATGGACTCATCTAGATTGTACATTCCCATCGCAACCCCTGCATCAGGAAAATCGAAAACTTCTTTTTCAATTTTTTGGCCATTTTCACCTTCCCATGTCATTTTCAATTTTCCTTTTCCGGGAACTAAAAAATCTGTTGCCTTATATTGATCTCCATAAGCATGACGACCGATGACTATTGGTTGTGTCCATCCGGGCACTAACCTTGGTACATTTGAACATATTATAGGTTCACGAAAAACGACTCCTCCTAAAATATTACGAATAGTTCCGTTAGGTGAGCGCCACATTTCTTTTAAATCAAATTCTTCTACACGTTGTTCGTCGGGTGTAATAGTTGCGCATTTTATCCCTACATTACATTTCTTTATAGCATTTGCAGCATCAACGGTGATTTGGTCATTAGTAGCATCTCGGCTTTGTATGGATAAATCATAGTCAAGAAGTTCAATATCTATGTATGGGTTAATGAGCCTTTCTATTATTAAATCCCAAATGATGCGTGTCATTTCATCACCATTCATATTGACTACTGGATTATTTACCTTGATTTTACTCATAATGTCCTCTGTAACGGGAGTTGTTTACTTGTTTTGCCGGGGTGTAACAGAGGCGCAATAATATTAAAAGGGAGAAGATGGGAAAAACTAAGAAAGATCAGCTAGGAAATAAAATTAATTTTGATTTTACTAGAAATTTACCTGTTGTAATCCTCGTGAGGCCTCAACTCGGAGAAAATATAGGTGCAGTTTGTCGCTGTATGCTAAATTTCGGTCTCTATGAATTACGGTTAGTTGCTCCTAGAGATGGCTGGCCTAACCCTGCCGCTGCTCCTATGGCAGCTGGTGCAAAAATAGTTATGGATAATGCAAAAGTTTTTGAGACATTGGACGAGGCAATATCTGACCTTAAATTTGTTCTTGCGGCTACCGCTCGAAGGAGAGAAATGGAAATTCCCGTTGTAGGAACTCATGCTGTCGGGAAAACACTCAGGCATTATTCTGATAAAGGAGTACCGACAGGTATAATGTTTGGACCTGAAAAAGCAGGATTAACGAATAACGATGTAGCATTATCTGATGCAATTCTGACTTATCCAGTAAATCCAGGTTTCCAGTCTTTAAATCTAGCGCAAGCAGTAAATATATTCTCCTATATATGGGCGAGTTCTAAAGATGGTGGTATGCCGCCCGAAATATTTCAAAAAAATATAAGCGATTCTGCTGATAGAGTTGATTTAATAAGAATGTTTGAGCATTTAGAAGGAGAGCTCACGGACGCAGGTTTTTTTTACCCACCAGAAAAAAAGAACCTAATGGTTCAAAATATTCGCTCTCCTTATACCAGAGCGCGACTAACAAAACAGGAAGTGCAAACAATGCGTGGAATAATAAAAGCCCTTTCCAGGGGCAGGGGAAGAGGAATTAATAAAAAATGAAATATATAGTTTACTTGTTTATAGTTATTTCTGCCGCACTTGGTTATTATGGAATTCATATTGGGTTTTTGATATTCACAGCATTTTTATCGACACTTTTTGTAGCTCCAAGCAGAAGAGATAACCTTCAAAAGGCGCCACTTAACCCTGACTATAATCGCTTTAGTGATGGTTTTTTCTTATTTTGCGGTCAGCTATTAATAACTTTTACAGTTTATATATTAGGTTGGTTTTTAGCTAATTTGAGAAGTTCCAGTGGAATGTTAGAAAATACAGCCATAGCTTTACTTTTTATACTCCTGTTGGGTGTTGTTGTTGGTTTAATTGGAAAAAGGTTGGATAGATAAAATAGCGTATTTTATTTTTTTGAATAGTTGAGATAGCTATCATAACTATACAGAATTATACCAATCCATATTAGACTGAAGCATATCGCATAAGCGGGAGTGAAATTTTCTCCATAATATAGTGCAAGAATAAATTGTCCTGTGGGACCAATATATTGAAGCATGCCTAGTGTAGAGAGCTTTAGTTTTTTAGCTGCTAAAGTAAATGCCCAAAGAGGCAGGACGGTAAGGGGACCTGCTAGTATTAACAGAAATGTAATTTTAGGAGTATTTCCAAAAGTTAAACCACTTGAAGATCCAAGCCATACAAGAAATAATATTGCGGGTATAAACAAAATAGCCGTTTCTATTATTAAGCCCGGTATGGATCCAATATCTGCTTGTTTTCTAATTACTCCATAAATAGAAAAACTTACAGCTAATACAATAGAAACATATGGGAAAACACCCCCATACAAAGTAAGAATAAAAACACCAATAAATGCGAGCACTACAGAAAAATTTTGAAACTTTGTTAGTTTCTCTTTAAAAAACAGAACACCTATAAGGATATACATGAGGGGGTTTATGAAATACCCTAAACTAGCTTGAAAAATTTGATCATTTTGAACCGCATATATGAAAACCCCCCAATTGATAGATAATGCAATTGCAGAGAAAAATAATGTAGTTAATAATTTTGGACTTTTAAATGCAGTGCTTAATTCATTCCATTGTTTGCGCATTGCTATGATTATTAGAGCAAAAGGAACAGACCAAGCTATTCGATGGGCTAATATCTCAACAGGGTTAGCGTCCTGCGTTAGTTTAAAGTAAATCGGAAAAAAACCCCAAAATGTATAAGCTAAAATACCAGATATTAAACCAATACCTACATCATCAAGTTTATTTTGGTTCTCTGTGTGCATTCACATTCCTTGTCACAAATAAATATTTATTCAATACCCAGCCGGTATATATTTAACTTGACTTGTGCATGTAATATTTTAGAAGGCGCTCAATTACGGAACGATAGAGTCTCGCCGTTGCGATCGCTAACAACTGAATTGTTTAGCCGGGCTATGTCAAACTAAAGGCTATAACTCATGTCAAAGCGCCATTCCACAAAATATAAAATTGATCGCCGTATGGGCGAAAATATATGGGGTCGACCTAAGTCACCCGTAAACAAGCGCGCATATGCGCCTGGTCAGCACGGTGCTAACGCCCGTAGGGGTAAGATGTCTGATTTTGGTACTCAGTTGCGTGCTAAGCAGAAGCTTAAAGGCTACTATGGTAACATTACAGAAAAGCAGTTCAGAAGAACTTATGACGAGGCTACTCGTCAAAGAGGCGATGCATCTGAAAACTTGATAGGGTTACTTGAAAGGAGATTAGATACTATAGTCTATCGTTCTAAGTTTGTGCCTACAGTGTTTTCTGCACGTCAGTTCGTAAACCATGGACATATCCTGGTTAATGGTAAGAAAGTTAATATACCCTCATACAGATGCCGTGAAGGCGACGTAATTGAGGTTCGCGAAAAATCAAGAACTATGGCTCTTGTTCTTGAAGCATTAGAAAGTGCTGAACGTGAGCTTCCAGATTATATCAGTGTTGATCCTAAAGGAATGAAGTCGACATTTACACGAACCCCAAGTTTTGATGAAGTTCCATACCCAGTGGTAATGGAACCAAATCTAGTGGTCGAATTCTATTCAAGATAATTACACCTAACGGTTAGGTTAATTTTGCGCTTCAGTTTCTATTCCATTGGAATCTAGAAACTGGCGCATTTCGCCTGTTTCGAACATATCTTTTACGATATCACAGCCCCCTATAAATTCCCCTTTGATGAAAATTTGTGGAATAGTTGGCCAATTGTTATAGTCTTTGATGCCTTGTCTTATTTCGGCGTTTTCAAGTACGTTAACACTTTCATATTTTACGCCCAGATAATCAAATATTTGAACTACCGTTGATGAAAAACCACACTGTGGAAACACAGGTGTACCCTTCATGTAGATAACAACATTGTTATCTTTGATCGTTTTGCTTATGACATCATTTACTGACATGTTCTTTTCCTCTTTGTTATTCAAACAAATATGATTTATCTAGAAGCATATCAATAGTATAATTTATAAAACTTTAAAGTAATCAAGATATCTTAAAGATATACTTGACCTAGATAAAATAAATTTGAATACATATAAGATAACAAAAACTAAAGGACTAGCGTGCTAAAGAAAACTTCATTCCTAATTCTGTCTTTTTTAATTTTATTCTATTCAACCTCAGTAAATGCTGCTGCATTAAAAGCTGAGTCTAAGAATATAATATTATACGGCGATGTCTCACCTAAAATAGCCAAGCAAACACTAGAAAAGATGGAGATATACCGCAGACTAATTATGACATTAGGCGGTTTAGACCCATACATTGATGATGAAGAAAAAATAACTATTTATGCTTTCGATAATGGAGCTCAACTACGAAGTTTTGCTGGAACACGCGGGGTGGCTGGACTTTACACAAGCGACTATGAGGGTCGTCCTATGATGTTGACTACAATAGCCAGTAACGAGAAACAAAATAGCTTTGATAATCAAGTGATGCTTCATGAATATAGCCATCATATCCTCCATTACTACATGGACCGTGCTTATCCAAGATGGTATGACGAAGGGCATGCAAACTACCTTTCATGTTTTAAGATGCTTGAAGATAATGTTCTTGAAATGGGGAGTGCTTGTGCTGATCACGCGCAGGGTATAATGAAGGGAGGCTTTAAATGGGTGGATATTGAAGACGTTATAAGTGCAATACGCGTATACCCATTTTCTGATAAATCTGGAAGAAAAAGAGGCATTATGATGAACCAATTTTATGCACAAAGTTGGTTATATGTTTCCTACTTGCAAGCAAACACTCAAATAAATAAAAGGTTAGGAAATTACTTAGACCTAATAAATTCTGGTACTGAACCAATTGAGGCTTTTGAGGAAGGTTTTGGCATAAAAGCTATAGATTTTCACAAAGATGCCAAAGAGTATTTCCAAAGTAATAAATTCAGTGTTCAGCAGTATAGACCTGGACCAGACTTTTTCAAAGTTAAGGTTTCTAGAAAAAAATTATCTGCCGGCGAAGTAAATATGCAAATGGCTAAGGGACAAAGAAATTTTTTATATAACAAAAGCACTCGTACCGCATATGTAAAAAAAATAAATAGTTTTGAAAAAGAGTTTGGTCAAACCTCTGAGTCTTTGAATGCTAGATCACTCTATTATCAATATAATGAAAACTTTGATGATGCGATTAGTTACGCGAAATCTGCTTTAGGCCTTGATCCTGATAATGTTAACTCACTAAGAGTATTAGGTGATATTTATTTTCATAAATCCCATGATTCAAAGTTCGAAGAATTAGAGGATACAGAGCCTAGATTGTTTACTCTCAATGAAGATTTAGAAATTTCAATAAATCATTTTGAAACAGTATTAAAATATAATGACGAGGATTTCACTTCTACAGATCACTTACTGCGAATATACGGCTCATCAGATATACCTTTAACTTCAGCTGCTCGTAATGCTGCAATCGTTTATGAGGAGGTTCATGATAAAGGCTTTGACCCATTTCAAACCTTAAATCTTGCTAATGTATATTTAAAGTCTGGAAAATTAACTTCTGCCTGCAAATATTTTGAAACCGTTAAAAAACAAGCAGAAACAGATCCGAATAAAGATAAGTATTCATTATTTAATCATGTGGAGCTATTAAGGCCCTCTTTTGAAGAACAGTGTGAAATCTAGGGTATTTTTAATCTACCCTAGTTTCTAATGCTAGTGCATGAAGCTCTCCATCTGAGCCGTCCATTTTTCCTTCTAGCGCTTGGTATACCATCTGGTGTTGCCGAACTCTATTTAGACCCTGAAAAGATTTACTAATGACGATGGCTTTCCAATGATTGTTGTCACCAGCAAGGTCAATCATTTCGACCTTTGCGTCAGGAATAGACTTTACAATTAAATCGGCGATATCTTTACCAAGCATACTCATTAAGACATTAGTTCTGGCAAGAAGTTTTCATGCTTTTCACGAACTGTTGAAATTGGTAAATCAAAAGCTCCCTCTGCTTTTATATTCATACCTCCTACTTTACCTACAATATATGCTTTTACGCCTCTATCTTCAGCAGTCGTCAGGATAGGATTTACACTATTTTTTTCAACTGATATTAAATACCTCGCTTGGTCCTCACCAAATAACCAAGCATGTAATGGGCAACCTGATGAGCGTTGTAAGTGAACACCAATATTGTTTGTAAGTGCTAGCTCGCATGCTGCTATTGCCATTCCGCCGTCAGAACAATCATGAACAGCATTAACCCGCTTATTTCTGATAAGTTTTCTGATGTAATCGCCATTTATTTTTTCTACATCAAGATCTACGGGCGGGGGTGCTCCTTCTTCTCTTCTAAGTATTTCGCGAAGATAGATTGACGAACCCAACCAACCGTTAGTTTCACCGATCATAATAAGAGTATCGCCTTCTTTAGCGCCAGAGATAGATGAAAAATATTCAAGATCAGGTATAAGGCCAACCCCGCCAACAGCTGGGGTTGGCGGAATAGCTACTCCATTTGTTTCGTTGTAAAGAGATACGTTACCCGACACAACTGGATAGTCGAAAGCTCTGCATGCTTCATTCATTCCCTCAATTGCACCAACAAATTGACCCATGATATCTTCCCGTTCAGGGTTGCCAAAATTCAAGCAGTCAGTAATTGCTATAGGGTCTGCGCCTACACAAGTAAGGTTTCTCCATGTTTCAGCAACACATTGTTTTCCGCCTTGGTATGGGTCAGCTTGTACATATCTGGGAGTACAATCTGTTGTTATGGCTACAGCTTTATTTTTATTGTGTATTCTAATGATTGCTGCATCACCTCCGCTCTGACTGCTATCGAGAGTATCTGTCATTACATGGCGATCATATTGCTCCCATATCCACCTTTTAGAGCAAATATCAGGACTTCCCATAATTCTGAGAAGAGCATCATTATAATCTTGGGTTTCATGAATGTCTGAGGAGTTGATAATGGGTAGAGGTTTAGGCACTTTGTAGGGCCTATTTAAGTTGGGTGCGTCATCTGCTAATGGAGCTATGGGGATATCGCAGACCTTTTTCTTTTTGTGTTTTAGAACTAACCTACCGGTATCTGTAGTTTTTCCAATCAAAGCTACATCAAGCTCCCATTTCTCAAAAATTTCATATGCTAATTTTTCTTTACCAGGCTTTATGACCATTAACATTCTTTCCTGCGACTCAGAAAGCATCATCTCATAAGGTGTCATACCTTCTTCTCGTTGGGGCACATCATCAAGGTTAATTAAAACTCCTACGCCTCCCTTATCAGCCATTTCTATCGATGATGATGTAAGGCCAGCCGCTCCCATGTCTTGAATGGCTATAATCGCATCTGTTTCCATTAACTCCAAGCACGCTTCGATAAGAAGTTTTTCAGTAAACGGATCACCCACTTGAACTGTTGGGCGTTTCTCCTCTGAATTATCATCAAATTCAGCAGAGGCCATAGTCGCCCCATGAATGCCATCGCGGCCTGTTTTCGAGCCCACATAAAATATTGGGTTACCAACACCTTTAGCTGCTGAATAGAAAACCTTATCTGTTCGCGCTAAACCTACGCACATAGCATTGACTAATATATTTCCATTATAACCTTTGTGAAAGTTTGTTTCGCCGCCCACAGTTGGCACTCCGACACAATTCCCATATCCACCGATTCCTGCTACCACACCATTGACTAACTGCTTGGTCTTCCAGTGGGAGTGCTCACCGAATCTTAATGCGTTCATTAATGCAATCGGTCTGGCCCCCATTGTGAAGACATCGCGCATGATTCCACCTACCCCAGTAGCGGCACCCTGATATGGCTCGATATATGATGGGTGATTGTGGGATTCCATTTTAAAGATGATTGCATCTCCATCATCTATGTCGATTACTCCGGCATTTTCACCGGGTCCTTGAATTACTCTATCGCCTTTAGTTAAAAACTTGCTAAGGTGTCGACGTGAAGATTTGTATGAGCAATGCTCTGACCACATAACCGAAAATATTCCTAATTCATTAATATTAGGTTCCCTTCCAAGACGGTCTTGGATTACTTCATACTCTTCCTCAGAAAGACCATGCTCAGCTACTACTTCAGGAGTAATCTTTACCTTTTTGCTCATTAAATAGACTCAATAATTGATTTAAATAATTTAATTCCATCGGTTCCACCGTGCATTGGATCAATTGCACGTTCTGGGTGAGGCATCATACCAAAAACATTTCCACCCTCATTGCATATTCCAGCTATGTCATTGACAGAACCGTTAGGATTATCTTTGTAACGAAATATTACTTGACCTTGACCTTCAATCTTATTGAGTGTCTCTTTATCTGCATAATAATTACCATCATGGTGGGCTACTGGATAAACCACCTCTGATTGATCATTATATTTTGCTGTATATCGCGAAGTGTTGTTGATTATTTCTAATTTTTCAGGCCGACAAACAAATTTTAAGCCTTTGTTTCTCATAAGTGCACCTGGCAGAAGACCTGCCTCCGTTAAAACTTGAAATCCATTACAGAAGCCTGCAATTGCCAATCCTTTTTTTGCTTTCTTCACAAGGTCGGCAACTATAGGTGATCTAGAGGCCATTGCTCCGCATCTTAAGTAATCACCATAAGAAAAACCGCCAGGAATAATTACAAATTCTATATCCTTTGGTAGCTCTGTGTCTCGGTGCCAAACCATCACGGGTTTTATTCCTGTAACTTTGCGCAAAGCTACAGCTGCGTCACGGTCGCAGTTAGAGGCTGGAAAGGTGATGACTGCTGTTCGCATTACTTCTTTATCTCTACAAGATAACTTTCTATTACGGTGTTTGCTAGTAATTTCTCACACATATTAGTAACTCTTTTATGTGCTAATTCAGTGTCTTTACCTTTTATATCTATCTCTATAACTTTTCCTTGGCGAGCATTGACTACTTCATCAAACCCCAGATCGTTGAGTGATCTCGAAATAGCTCTTCCTTGAGGGTCTAGAACACCGGGTTTGAGGCCTATATGAATTATTGCTTTCATTGATAACTCGCTATTCTTCGTTGGTTACTACGGAAAGGTTAGGTTTGCCTTTCGGCTGATTTAATTGTAGAATTCCTAAACGAGTAGCAACTTCTGTGTAAGCTTCCGTTACATCGCCTAGGTCTCTGCGAAACCTGTCTTTATCTAATTTTTTATTGGTATCTCTATCCCAAAGTCTGCAACTATCAGGACTAATTTCATCGGCAAGAATAACTTCATGTCCGCCATTGAGGTCAGGTAATCGTCCAAATTCTATTTTGAAGTCTATCAGGTTGATACCTATGCCGGCAAACATGCCTTGTAAGTAATCATTGATACGTAGCGTCATTGCAATCATTTCATCAAGTTCAGCATGGGTAGCCCAGCCGAATGCGTGAATATGTTCTTCCGCTATTAATGGGTCTCCTAAGTCGTCACGTTTGAGGCAAAATTCCACTATTGTTCGCGGTAGTTTTTCACCTTCTTCAATGCCTAATCGTTTAGACATTGTACCGGCAGCTGTATTCCTACAAATAACTTCAAGGGGAATAATCTCAACTTTTTTTATTAACTGCTCGCGCATGTTTATTCTTTTAAGAAAATGTGTAGGTATGCCTATTTCAGATAAGCGTAACATTACGTACTCAGATATTCTATTATTCAGAACACCTTTGCCATCAAGAGTTGCTTTTTTTTGAGCGTTAAAGGCAGTGGCATCATCCTTAAAATATTGAACTAAAGTTCCTGGTTCAGGTCCTTCGTAAAGTATTTTTGCTTTACCTTCATAGATCTTTTTTCGTCGGCTCATATTTATCTCTTTTTGGCCCCGACTCGGGGGGCAACTGAACCTAATTTATAGCTTATTCAATCAATAACGGCAATGTTCATCATTTTATTAGTTGTTGAAACAGTTTAATTTATCTAATTAAATACACGACTAAAAATCGTTTCAACATGTTTTAAATGATATTCATCGTCAAACATGCTTTGTACTTGTTTATCAGTCAGCAATTTCATTATATCTGTATCAGATAAAATTAAAGCTTTGAATGACCCTTCACCTGCGCTACCGTTTTCGCGAAATATATCCCATACTTTCATCGCGTTTCTTTGCACTAATCTATAAGCACTTTCCCTTTGTTCTCCCGCTTGCGTTAAAGCGAGTAGAAGCCTTTGGCTGTTATGTAAGCCGCCAAGTCTATCCATATTAGATTTCATTTTTCCTGGGTAGACAACTAAGTTTTCAATAACTCCAGCTAGTCGATGAAGAGCAAAGTCTAAGTGCGCTGTTGCATCTGGTGCAATCCCGCGCTCGACTGAACTGTGGGAAATATCACGTTCATGCCAAAGAGCAACATTTTCTAAAGCGGGTGTAACTGCCATTCTCACTAGCCTAGCCAGGCCTGTTAAGTTTTCTGTTAGGACTGGGTTTCTCTTGTGCGGCATGGCAGATGAACCTTTCTGCCCTTTGGAAAAAAATTCTTCTGCTTCAAGTACTTCAGTCCTTTGCAGGTGCCTAATTTCTACTGCAACATTTTCTATAGAACTTGCTATAACACCAAGTGTAGAGAAATATGCAGCATGCCGATCCCGAGGAATGATTTGTGATGATACGGGCTCTACATTTAAGCCCATTTTTTTAGCTACATGTTGTTCAACTGATGGATCTATGTTTGCGAACGTACCAATTGCTCCAGATATAGCGCACACAGATATTTCTTCGCGCGCTGATAACAACCTAATTTTATTACGAGAAAATTCAGCATAAAAACGTGCTAGTTTAATTCCAAATGTTGTCGGTTCTGCATGAATTCCATGACTTCTACCGATAGTGATTGTGTTTTTATGTTCGAAGGCGAGGTTTTTTAGTGCATCCAATACCCTATCAATACCCAAGAGAAGTATGTCTGTAGCTCTAGTAAGTTGAACTGACAGAGTTGTATCTAATATGTCTGAGCTAGTGAATCCTTGATGAACAAATCTGGAATCGTCACCGATAAACTCAGCTAAGTGTGTTAGGAATGCTATTACGTCATGCTTAACTTCCCGTTCTATTTCATCTATTTTTGATACATTAAATTCAACATTCCCGCCTCGCTTCCAAATGTTTTCTGCTGACTCTTTTGGGATAACACCAATTTCAGCAAGGGCGTCACAACCATAAGCTTCAATTTCAAACCAAATTTTGTACTTTGTTGCTGCTGACCATATTTCAGTCATTTCTTTGCGCGCATATCGATTAATCATAAGTAACTCACTGTATATTTATTATAAGCCTTAAGGGCAGGGTAGGTGTTTGGCCAATATAATTTTGATTGACTATTCATTTGCTAGTTTTTTATTTCGGATGTCTGCTATTTCCCAGTCTTTTGGAAGTGTTTTTGCTGCCCAAAAAAACGATATTACTGATAGAATATATGGAAACACTAAGAATGATATAGCCAGTCTCAGCGCGTGAGTATCTCCGTATTTATAAGAAAGAGATTCGCTCAACATTCCTACAAAAGTTGGACCACCGCCGAGGGCAATAATATTTAGTACTAAGAAAAATAGAGCTGTAGACATAGCTCGCATATTTATGGGTGCAAGTGTTTGAGCTGCAGCAAAACTTGGACCAAGATAAAATCCTGCAGAAATGAGATAAACGGTAATTAATCCGAGGTGAAGATAAATACTTTGAACCCAAAAAGCTGCAACCAGGCAAGGTACACCTATTATAAGCACGGCTCCCGGCATAATTCCATAAAAGCTAATGTTCTTGCGAGCTAATTTCTCTGTGATAACAGCTCCAAAGTAGGTTCCAGCACCATATCCAAGCAAATGTATCATTCCCAGCCAAAACATAATCCATTCAAACTTATTGTTATCTGGATTTGGCATGTACTCTGGCTTGAATCTCATTATGTAATCGACTCCCCAAGCTGATACTGCGTATCCTCCAAAGCTAACCCATGCAATTCCCATGCACATGGCCCACCAGCTTGGAATTTTAGATAAAACTGTGATTGAGTAACTTATTGAAACTGTTTTTAAATTTATGTTTTTTCCATCCATTTGTCCTCGTTTTGGTTCTTTGACAATTATTGCCAGAATCACAGCCAGTAAAATTCCGACAACACCTAAAATGTAGAGTGTTCCTCTCCAGCCAAATTTTTCTACTAAGGCGCCAGCTAGCAGATAAGAAAAACCTATTCCGATAGGAATTCCCAAAGAATAAATGCCTAGAGCTGAAGCCCTTTTTTCTTTAGGGTAGAGGTCTGATATAATAGAGTGTGACGGCGGTGAACCCCCGGCCTCACCGATTCCGACCCCAATTCTTGCAAGAAACATCTGCATAAAACTACCAGCCATGCCTGTGAGTGCAGTAAATCCACTCCATGCAATTAAGGAGACTGTGATTATTTTTTTTCTACTATAACGATCCGCTAGCCAAGCAATTGGTATGCCTACTATTGAGTACAAGAGTGCAAAAGCTAATCCTTTTAACCACCCTAACTGCGCATCAGTAAGCCCCATTTCATTTTTTATGAAAGGGGATAATATACCAATAATTTGCCTGTCTATGAAGCTTATTACATACATTAATGTAAGTAGCCAAAGTACTGTAGTTCTGTAACTTTTACTCTCTACGGTCAATGCGTTGTTCATGCTTTCCCTTTTTTTGAAGGCAATAAATAATTTTTAATATGGGGGCTTATCTAATCCTTTAGGGGATGAAGTAAATATTTCACAACCATTCTTTGTGACACCAATCGAGTGTTCAAACTGGGCTGTCAGTTTCTTATCTCTAGTCACCGCAGTCCAGCCATCGGATAAGATTTTAACATCTGGTCTGCCTAGATTAATCATAGGCTCTATTGTAAAAAACATACCTTCTTTTAAAGTCTCTCCTTCACCAGGCCTGCCAAAATGCAATATATTGGGTGCATCATGAAATAGCCTTCCTAATCCATGACCGCAAAAGTCCTGAACGACAGAGCACCTTTCTTTTTCTGCGAATCTTTGAATTGCATATCCGATATCGCCTGTTGTTTTTCCTGGTTTTACTTCGGCTATACCAAGTAAAAGGCTTTCATATGTTATGTTGATAAGCCTTTCAGCTTTTCTATTGATTTCTCCAATTGGATACATTCGCGAAGTGTCACCATGCCACCCGTCTACTATAACTGTGACATCTATATTCACGATATCACCATTTTTTAATGTTTTTGAGTTTGGTATGCCGTGACAAACTACGTGATTAACTGAGGTGCATACTGTATGTTGGTAACCGCGATAACCTAGGCAAGCTGGTATTGCTCCATTATCCAAAACGAACTCTCTTGCGGCCTTATCGATTGTTTCTGTGCTAATGCCTGGTCTTGTTAATGGAACCAGCATATCAAGACACTCTGCTGCCAACCGGCCAGCTTTGCGCATGCCATTAAAATCGTCATGGGTGTGAATCTTAATTGCGCCATCGCGAAAATCTTCAGCATCTTTTGCATCTATATAATTCATTTAAGACGTATAACATTACATAGACTGAGTGGCTATAAGTAAAAGTAACATTATGAGCAAAAAAGTAATAACAGCCGGTATAGTTGTGATAGGTGACGAGTTACTCTCGGGCCGAACCCAGGACACTAATACATCCTATATTGCTAGGTGGCTTGAGCCTCTGGGCATTCGGGTTGAAGAGGCACGAATCATAAAGGACCATGAAAGTATTATAATAAATACAGTTAGGGAGTTCTCTAAAAAATTTACATATGTTTTTACCACTGGCGGAATAGGGCCCACGCATGATGATATAACAGCTGATGCGATTGCAAAAGCTTTTAACTTATCAATAGATATTCGCGAAGATGCGGTATGCATGCTTAAGCAGCGATACAGCGATAAAGAGCTCAACAAAGCTAGGCTAAGGATGGCAAGAATACCCAAAGGAGCAAGCCTGATCAAGAACCCTATAAGTCAAGCACCAGGTTTTCAGGTTAACAACGTCTTTACTCTTGCTGGAATACCGTCAATTATGAGAGCAATGCTTGTTGATGTGCAGGATAGACTTGAGACTGGTATCAAATTATATTCAATTGCTGTGATGGCTAAAGGCATTAGTGAGGGAGATGCTGCCTTACCGTTATCTATTATAGAAAAAAGTTACATGAATGTAACTTTGGGCAGTTACCCCAATTTTAACTCAGAATTAATTGGAGTTCAATTCGTAGCGCGTGGCCCTGACCTCGAGGAATTACAGAAAATTAAATTAGAGATTGAATGTATGATTGGTAACTTAAGTCAAGTAAACTCTATAAAAAAATTAAATTCTTGAATTTATTTTATTCCAAGATCGGAAAAATTGTTAAGTGGTGCGGGCGGCCGGACTTGAACCGGCACTTCCATACGGAAACAAGATTTTAAGTCTTGCGTGTCTACCAATTTCACCACGCCCGCAAAAGCTTTGTGTTTGGTTGCAGTCGCGTGATTAATAGGCCTTGCTTCCCGGGGCAAGTAATTTTTTACCATAGATGTGATTTAGTTTAGATATAATAATATTATATGTTATTTCCCACATATTTATTTAAAAATAGTAATTTTATGATATAAATTTAAATTATTCTTACTTATTACTTGTATATAAAAAGCATTTGTGGGATATTTCCCACTATTATGAGTACTATAAAAGAATTTTTAATTCGGGTTGAGGCATATGCGGCTATTAGTGAGCAATCTGTATCCACTTTATCTCGAAAACTATTAAACGATGGTAAGGGAATTGCCCGTTTGAGAGCTGGTGGGCAATGCACTCTCAAAACATTAAATACCGCTCTTACTCGACTCGAAAATTACGAACGAGAGTTAATCAGAAAAGACGGTGTAAATATGAGTCATTTAGAGCACTTGGAGGCTGAAGCAATTCATATTATGCGTGAGGTCGTAGCGCAATGTGAAAACCCAGTTATGCTATATTCTGTTGGTAAAGACAGTTCTGTTATGCTTCATCTTGCTGAAAAAGCTTTTTATCCATCTCGACCACCTTTCCCCTTGCTGCATGTTGACACGACATGGAAGTTTAAGGAAATGATTAAGTTTAGGGATCGCCGTGCTAAAGAAGTTGGGATGGAGCTTATTGTTCACATTAATCCTGAGGGCCTAGCTAAAAACGTTGGACCGTTTACTCATGGTTCAGCTGAGCATACCAATATTATGAAAACACAGGGCCTGAAACAGGCAATGGAAAAATACCAGTTTGACGCTGCCTTTGGAGGGGCAAGGCGCGATGAAGAAAAATCACGAGCTAAAGAACGTATTTTCTCCTTCCGGACGGCACAACATCGTTGGGACGTTAAAAACCAAAGGCCTGAACTTTGGAATATTTATAATGCCCAAGTAAACAAAGGTGAAAGCCTTCGTGTTTTCCCGCTCTCTAATTGGACTGAATTGGATATTTGGCAGTATATCTACAAAGAAAATATTCAAATCCCTAATTTATATTTTTCAGAAAAGCGGCATGTAATCAGAAAAGATGGCGCCTTAATTTTGGTTGATGATGATCGAATGCCAATAGGCCCGGATGACATAGTTGAAGAAAAAATGGTACGTTTCAGAACGCTCGGATGCTACCCTCTCACAGGGGCTATTGAAAGTGATGCTGAAACGCTTCCAGATATTATTAAGGAAATGCTCCTTGCGACTACATCTGAGCGTGAGGGTCGTATCATCGACGCAGACTCTGGTGCTTCAATGGAACAGAAAAAAGAAGAAGGTTATTTCTGATGTCACATCATGACGATTTGATAGCAACCGATGTTTTAGCTTATTTGAATATGCACGAGAGTAAGAGTTTTCTTCGCTTTATCACATGCGGCTCTGTTGATGACGGTAAGTCTACATTAATCGGTCGTTTGCTTTATGACTCTAAACAAATTTATGAGGATCAACTTGTCAGCATTGAAAAAGAAAGCAAAAAGTTAGGAACTCAGGGTGAAAAAGTTGATTTGGCACTATTGGTGGATGGTTTGGCCGCTGAACGAGAGCAGGGCATTACTATCGATGTGGCTTACCGATATTTTTCGACAAACAAGCGTAAGTTTATCGTAGCAGATACACCAGGACATGTGCAGTATACACGTAATATGGCTACGGGGGCGTCAACCGCTGATGTGGCCGTCCTGCTGATTGATGCCCGTTACGGATTGCAGGAACAGTCCCGCCGGCATGCATATATAGTCTCTTTATTCGGGGTTAAGAGAGTTGTTTTGGCTATTAACAAAATGGACTTGAACAATTTTGATCAGGGTGTTTTTAATGCGATTGAAGTTGATTTTAGAAAATTTTCTGAAAATCTTGGGTTTTTAGATATTACTTGTATACCAATATCGGCGCTTAACGGTGATAATATAACAACTCTTTCGAGCCGATCAAAATGGTATAAAGGGCCAAGCCTTCTAGATTTTCTTGAACATGTTGATGTAGATCAAAATACTTTTGAAGCTCCATTCCGCTTACCTGTACAGTGGGTAAATAGGCCAAATTTAGATTTTAGAGGTTTTTCAGGTACCATTACTTCCGGTATAATAAATGTAGGCGATAGTATTACCGTAAGCCCGTCTGGAAAGTGCTCAAAAGTTAAAGAAATTGTTACTCATGGCGGCAATTTGAAGTCAGCTTGTGAAAACATGGCAATCACCCTGACATTGGAAGATCAAATTGATATATCGCGCGGAGATATGATATCAACAAGTGACAGTCCCACTGCACAAGCAGATCAATTTCAGGCCCATATTTTATGGATGAATGAAAAAGAGTTGTTTCCTGGACGTCAGTACTTGTTAAAGACTACCAACAAGACAGTCTTAGCCAGCATATCCAACCTAAAATATAAAGTTGATATCAATGATTTCTCTGAAGTAGCGGTTAAGACGCTAGGCTTGAATGAAATTGGTGTTGCTACACTCGTTTTGTCAGCGCCCATTGCCTATGATGCGTATTCGGATAACCGTAAAACAGGAAGCATAATAATTATTGACCGTCAAACTAATGAAACTGTTGGCGTGGGTATGTTAGACTTTGCACTTCGAAGGTCCAGTAATGTTGTTTGGCAAGACTTAGAGGTTAACAAATTAATACGTGCTAAACAAAAAAATCAAAATCCTGCATTGCTCTGGTTTACTGGCCTTTCTGGTTCAGGAAAGTCCACAATTGCAAATTTATTGGAAAAGCGGTTACTTGATTTAAACCGTCATACATATATTTTAGACGGCGATAATCTGAGGCATGGTCTCAATAGAGATTTAGGGTTTACCAAGGTTGACCGAGTTGAAAATATTCGCCGTGTGAGTGAGGTTTCATCATTAATGGTAGATGCGGGCTTAATAACAATAGCTTCATTCATATCGCCTTATAAAGCAGAACGACAAATGGCTAGAGACCTTTTGGGAGATAAGTTCTTTATTGAAATTTTTATTAACACACCATTAGATGTCGCAGAATCACGCGATGTGAAAGGTTTGTATGCTAAGGCCCGTGCAGGTGAAATCAAAAATTTTACTGGTATAGATAGTGACTATGAAGTTCCAGAAAATCCAGAAATTGAAATTGACACTACTAAATTATCAGCTGCTGAGGCTACTGAAATTATTATAAAATATTTGAAAGACAACGGATTTCTTTCAGGTTATGATTTATAATGGCAAATTTTGATGTATTTAATGGAGATGCTGACGGAATAATATCTTTGGTTCAGTTGCGACTTGCATCTCCTCTGCACTCAACTTTAATAACTGGTTATAAACGCGACATAAACCTATTATCACGTGTCGATGCGGGTATAAATGATAATGTAGTGGCATTAGACATTTCAATGCGATCAAATAAAAAAGATTTAATTCGAATATTAGGCGAAGGTGCAAAAGTACTATATATAGATCATCATAACTCAGGAGAAATTCCAGAAAGCGAAAATTTGGAAGCAATAATTAATACATCCCCAGAAATGTGCACAGCAATGTTGGTTGATATGCATCTTGATGGTGCTTATAGAGCATGGGCAGTAACTGCAGCATTCGGAGATAATTTTCCGAAATTAGCACGCCAGAAATCTGAAGGATATAATTTTCCTTTGGAAAGCCTGAGTCGGTTGGGAAGGCTTATAAATTATAACTCTTATGGATCTTCACTAAGTGACTTACTTTATGAACCATCTGAGTTGTATTCTATGTTGGTAAAGTATAAGGACCCTATGCTTTTTTTGAGAGAGAATGGAGCAATTATAGATTTGCTTGAAGAGCAATATGATGATGACATGTTACTCGCTGAAAAATCAGAAATTCTAGATTGTACTAAAACGGGTAAAATTTTAATTTTAGAAAATACTGTAGGATCGCGGCGAATATCAGGTGTATTTGGAAACAAATTATCGCAAAAATACCCAAATATGGCTCATGCAATTTTGACCCATAAAAAGGACGGCTATATGGTTTCAATCCGATCACCTATTGCATCAGGAGTTGGTTCTGATGAACTCGCACTTAAGTTTAAAAGTGGAGGTGGGCGACCAGCTGCAGCAGGGATAAACTTTCTTCATGAGCATGATTTAGAAGGTTTTATCGAGGCTTTTCGTAAAGCATTTTAGTTGTTGAATTTATATCAAGTAACTCTATTAAAAAACCTAATTTCTATTTCTTAGGAATATTTAAAACAATATAATTAAAGGATTATAGATGTCTTCTTTACTTTTTGAGCAATTCAAATGCAAAGGTTTATCCTTGGAAAATAGATTTGTGATGGCCCCTATGACGAGAACTTTTTCTCCTAATGGTATTCCTGGCGATAATGTAGCAGAGTATTATGCCCGCCGTGCAGCAGCTCATGTAGGTTTAATAATTACAGAAGGTACTGTCACAGACCGTCCTGGTTCAGCCGATAATAATAATTATCCTAAGTTCTACGGAGAAACTGCAATTAATGCTTGGAAGAATGTTGTAACGAGCACACATAGAGCTGGAGGTAAAATCGCTCCGCAGCTTTGGCACGTTGGAATGATACGCAAGCCGGGCACAGGACATAACCCAGATGCCCAAACTGACGGACCTTCGGGAATAACCCATTCAGGAAAATCTATAATGCCAGCGCCAACAGATGAAGAAGTTGCGGATATGGTCTCTTCTTATGCAAGATCCGCACGTGATGCTAAAACATTAGGATTTGATGCTATAGAGATTCACGGCGCACATGGATATTTAATAGACCAGTTTTTCTGGGGTGTTATGAATAAACGCGAAGGTAAGTATGGGGGCGGATTTATTGAGCGGGCAAAATTTGCTGCTGATGTAATCAGGGAGTGCCGTAGAGAAATAGGTGATGATATGCCGATAATATTGCGGTGGTCACAGTGGAAACAACAAGAATATACAGCGCGATTAGTAGAGACACCAAAAGAAATGGAGACTTTTTTAAAGGTATTTGTTGATGCTGGGGTTGATATACTTCATTGCTCTCAACGTCGATTTTGGGAGCCTGAATTCGAAAATTCAAGTTTAAATTTAGCAGGTTGGGCAAAGAAATTAACTGGCTTACCCACAATATCCGTTGGCTCTGTAGGGTTAAATGGAGATTTTTTTGGAGCTTTTGCAGGTCAGAGCTCTCAAGCTGCTCCTTTGGATAAACTTTATGAGATGATGGATAGAAAAGAATTTGATTTAATTGCTGTGGGTAGGGCCCTTTTACAAGATCCAGAGTGGGTAAAAAAAGTCAAAGAAGGTAGAATGGATGAGCTGAAAGATTACGATGGAAAGGCTCTATCTACTCTTTACTAAGGTTATAACTTCCAAGTTACCTAAATCCTATATTTATATTTCGTTGTGGTGCCAATTTAAGTGGTCGTCTATGAATGAAGCGATGAAATAATAACTATGATCATAACCTTCTTGCATTCTTAGGGTCAATTTTTGCTTTGATTTTTCACATGCTTTTTTGAATATTAGCGGCTTAAGCTGATTATTTAAAAATTCGTCAGAGAGACCTTGGTCTATCAGTATGTGTGCATTTGATGGAAAATTTTCTACTAACATAGTGGCATCGTAGTTGCCCCATTCTTTTTTGTCAGCAAGATAACCGTTGAAGGCTTTTTGACCCCAAGGTACTAGCGAGGGAGCAACTATTGGTGAAAATGCAGAGCAAGTTTTAAATAAATTTGGATTTTTTAAATGCAATGTTAGCGCTCCATGCCCTCCCATGGAATGACCTGAAATTCCAACTTTACTTTTGTTAAATTGTGGTATGTTTTGTTCTATTAAACTCATCAGTTCTGTTGTGATATATGACTCCATTTTATAATTTCTTTTCCATGGGTCTTCTGTCGCATCAAGATAAAAACCTGCACCTTTACCAAAATCATATTGATCCTTAATATCAGGTATATTTTCCCCTCTAGGTGATGTGTCAGGCGTAATAACTAAAATGCCTAATTTATCTGCCAAGCGTTGCGCTCCTGCTTTCGATATAAAATTTTCCTCACTACATGTGAGCCCTGACAACCAGAATAGAGATGATAGGTTTTTAGTGTTTTTTGGTTTATATACTGCGAATTTCATTGAGCATTCACAAACATCAGAGTAATGTTCATAAACTGTCTGAGTACCGCCGAACATTTTTTTTTCGAATATAGTTTTCATTGTAATGGCCTGAAATAATTACTTTAAATTTTTGTTGCTAGCGTATGGAATTTCTAATTCGTTGCTTAGTTTTCCAATATGGATCTACCCAAGTATCGATTTTCATGGGTTTTATTGATTTTTTAAGTATTTTATCCGCTACTTTCTCTGCAACCATAATCGTGGGCGCATTTAAGTTTCCATTTGTGATTTCAGGAAAGATAGATGAGTCTACAACCCTTATACCATCGAGGCCTATCAGGCGGCAATCTGAGTCAACTACTGCCATTTCATCATTTTTATCACCCATTTTACATGTTCCGCAGGGGTGGTATGCGCTTTCAACATTATTGACTACCCATTTATCTATATCTTCATCTGAAGTGATATTTGTTCCTGGTTGTATTTCCTCACCTCGGTAACAATCGAGAGCGGGTTGAGAAATTATTTCCCTAGTTAGACGTATGCATTTTCTCCATGTTATAATATCTTCAGGGTGCTTTAAATAATTGAATGTGATACTCGGAGGCGTATTGGGGTCTCTTGAGGTAATTTCAACTGCACCTTTACTAAGAGGCTTGTTCGGACCAACATGAACTTGGAAAGCATGTCCTTTAACCGCTGATGTACCATCGTAATTTATTGCTGCGGGCAAAAAATGATATTGTATATCAGGGTACTTTATATCTTTATCAGACCTAATAAAACCACAGCTTTCGAAATGATTGGTTGCACCCAAGCCCGTTTTAAATAAAACCCATCTCATACCTATAAGCATTTTATTGAAAAAATTAAGTTTTGAATTTAAAGTAATTTCTTTTTTGCACTGAAATTGGAAGTATACCTCTAAGTGATCCATTAGATTTTTACCTACACCCTTAAGGTTTGAAACTTTTGGAATACCGATTTTTTTCAATAACTTTGAATTTCCTACTCCCGATCTTTGTAAAATTGCGGGTGAACCAATTGCCCCAGCCGATAAAATAATCTCTTTTTCTGCTTCATAAAGATAATTTTTACCTTTCTGAACAACTGAAACTTTAGTTGCATTTTTATTATTAAAAATTATTTTATCAACTAGGCTATTCTTCATAACTGTTAGATTCTGTCTTTGCCTAATTGGCCATAAGTACGATTTGGAGGATGATGCTCTTACTCCATTTTTGACGGTCATTTGCATTGGCCCGAAACCTTCTTGCTTGTAAC
>JABGVR010000135.1 GCA_018645985.1 Hellea sp.
CGAAATTAATAATCTTATCGAGCCCTTTATTGAAACAGTTCAAAAATTATTAACTATCTGGCCCGAGCTGCGAGTTATTAGCCCTGTTTCTGGAGCAGTAATCAAGGATATTGAGCTTGCCAAACTCCACGACAAAAGATTAGATAGTATAACTTTCGTTGAAGAAAAACTTAAAGATTCCGTATTTAATATTAGTACAGCGGCTCTGGCATGTTCAGGTACAGTTACCACGCAATTAGCTCTAGCTGGTGTTCCAACTGTAGTTGCCTACAAATTAAATCCTATTACTTTTATTATAGCGAAGGTTTTATATAAACCTAAATTTATATCATTAGTAAATATTTCAGCTGAGGTGGAATTAATGCCTGAGTTTTTACAAAAAGACGTTAACTCGAATACCTTAAGTAAAGCTCTTAGTCTATACATTCAAAATGATGAACTACGCGATAAGATAAGTAAGAAATTAACTCATCAAATTATAAGAATGAGACCTAAAAGTAAATTAGGAAATAATTTAGCAGCAGAAAAAATTTTAGAATTTGTCAAAAATTAGTTTATCTATTGCTAATTGGGACATAATTTCTTTCCGCTGCTCCAGAATATAATTGTCTAGGACGTCCAATTCTTTGACTTGGGTCTTCTAGCATTTCATTCCATTGTGATATCCAACCTACTGTACGGGCTAATGCAAATAATACGGTGAACATTGATGTAGGAAATCCTAATGCTGACAAAACTATTCCAGAATAAAAATCTACATTTGGATATAATTTTTTCGCTACGAAATATTCGTCTTCTAAAGCGATTTTTTCCAACTCCTTAGCAACAGCCAAGATTGGGTTATCTAAATCGAGTTCTTCTAGCACATCATGAGCGACCTTTTGCAATACTCGAGATCTTGGATCAAAATTCTTATAAACTCTATGACCGAAACCCATTAGCCTAAACGGGTCCTGTTTGTCTTTTGCTTTTGCTATGTATTCTGGTATCCTATCAACCGTACCTATTTCTCTTAACATATTTAAACAAGCTTCGTTAGCGCCTCCATGACTCGGTCCCCAAAGGCATGCAATTCCCGCAGCAATACATGCATAAGGGTTGGCCCCTGACGACCCAGCAAGCCTTACTGTTGACGTAGAAGCATTCTGTTCATGATCAGCATGCAATATAAATATTTTATCCATAGCATCAGATATGGTCTTGCTTATTTTATATTTTTCAGCTGGTACTGAAAAGCACATATGTAAAAAATTTTCAGCATATGATAACTCATTATTTGGATAAACATGAGGTTGACCAATGGAGTATTTGTAGGCGCGTGCTGCTATTGTAGGCATTTTTGCTATTAAACGATGCATAGCAATGTCTCTAGCTTCATCAACAGTTGTATGCGCTTCATCGTGATAAAACCCTGATAAAGCCCCAACTGTTCCGCACATCATTGCCATGGGGTGACTGTCGCGCCTAAAACCATGAAAAAATTGCTCTACTTGGTCATGGAGCATTGTGTGTTCAGTGATTGTACGAGTAAATTTTTCATTTTGATGAATATTTGGAAGTTCTCCATTAATCATTAGATATGCTACTTCTAAAAAAGTCGAATTTTCAGCAAGTTGCTCTATGGGATAGCCTCGATGTAGTAGTTTTCCTTTTTGACCATCTATGAAGGTTATTTGAGACTCTGTTGAGCATGTGGATGTGTAGCCAGGGTCAAATGTGAAATGACCTGTATGTTTATGCAGGGCGCGCACATCAATTCCTGGTGCACCTAATGAACCCTGCATCACAGGCAATTCGAATGTCTTGTTATCAATAGATATTTTTGCAGAGCCTATATTTTTTATTTTATTGTCCATTTATTCCTCATTTAAGTCTTTATATGTATCGATAGTATCCTGAAGTCTTAGTAAGGCTTCACTTTTACCAAGGTAGTTTAATACAAGTGATAAGTCAGGTGATGGCTTGCCTCCAGTAAGTGCTACTCTAACGGGCTGACCTAATTTACCAAAACCAATATTTTTGGCCTCTAAATAACTTTCAATTACTTGTTGTATATTATCATTGTTCCATTCTGGTCCTTCTAAGCATTTAAGTTTGAAAGTCAAAGCCGACAAGTGATCTAAAGCACCATTTTTACGAAAAGTTTTTTTATTATTTTCAGTAAAATGCAAAGGTCGTGATAAAAGCAAATATTCTGCTTGATCGGCAAGGTCAATTATGTTTTTGGAACGAGATTTTAAAGATGGCATTGCATCAAGTAATCTTTTCGTTAATGCACCATTTAATTTGTATTCATTTTTACTTTTTATTACCGTGGTGAGTAAACTTAATAGGGTTTCATCATTTTCTCTCATAATGTGCTGTCCATTGATGTAATCCATTTTATCAAAGTCCAAACGAGCAGGTGCAGAGTTTACTCCTTTCATAGAGAAAACCTTTGTGATGCTCTGTTCATCAAAGTAGAGTTCATCGTCACCATGTGACCAGCCTAATTTTAAGAGGTAGTTTTTTAAACCACTAGGTAGATACCCCATGTCTCTATATTCTTGTACGCTTAGTGCGCCATGACGTTTCGATAACTTTTTTCCATCTGGACCATGTATTAAAGACAGGTGAGCCCAGGTTGGAATTGTCCACCCTAGAGCTTCATAAACCATTGCTTGCCGTCCAGCATTAATTAAGTGATCATCACCTCTTACTACGTGAGTAATATTCATGTCATGATCATCAACGACAACTGCAAGCATATAAGTTGGGGTTCCATCTGCTCGCAGTAGAACAAAATCATCAAAATTTGTATTATCCCAATTTATACTACCTTGGACTAGGTCTTCTATTTGGGTGTTTCCATCTGGCACACGAAAACGAATAGTATAAGGTTTATTTAGTTCTAATTTTTTGTTTCTGTACGGGCTCCTAAATGATTTTCCTGTTTTTAAGGCTTTTGTACGAAGTGTTTCCAATTCTTCTTTAGTTGAATAGCATTTGTATGCAAATTGACTTTCTAAAAGTTTGTGAGCTGCTTTAATATGGTGCTCTTCATTAGCAGATTGAAAAATTATTTCCCCATCATGTTGAATTTCTAGCCAGTTTAATCCCTCGATGATTGCGTTTGTTGCTTCTTTGGTAGATCTAATCTTATCTGTATCCTCAATACGGAGATGAAATTCACCATTAAGACTTTTGGCAAAATAATAATTAAAAAGAGCTGTTCTAGCGCCACCAATATGAAGGAAACCAGTAGGAGAGGGGGCAAACCGAGTTATAATTTTTTTTACTGACATTAATAAACATTTTTTGTTGTTTGAAGTTAAGCGTATCTCATATGAGAAAACTAATTAACAGAATTAAATTCTTATTTTAATGGATAATTATGTTGAATTGCTATTCTAGAAGTAAACTGAGTTAGAAGTTTATTAATAATTTAGACAATTTAATTATATTTACGTACTAGACCAACCAAAATACCCTGCACATTAACTCTATCTGGACCAAAAACTTTGGTCTCATAATTCTTATTTTCGGGTATCAATTCAACTGAATTTCCGGAAGCATATATTCGTTTTAACGTAGCTTCTTCTTGATCCACTAACGCAACGACTATCTGATTATTGCGGGCGGTAGATGATTTCTTTATTACAACAATATCTCCATCTAGGATTCCTGCCTCAATCATTGAGTCTCCTTCGACTTCAAGCGCAAAATGATTTATTCCCATCATAGTGGCAGGAACAGAGATCTTGCTGTAGCTGTCTTCTATTGCTGCTATAGGGTTACCAGCCGCTATTTTTCCTACAAAAGGTATTTCGTGCTCATCGTTAGCTGGTTCCGGAGCATGAGTACCTTTGAAATTATAAGGGGTGCTTTTTAAAACTTCTATTGCCCTTGCTTTATTGGGTAGGCGACGGATAAAACCTCTATCTTCTAGAGCGGTGATTAATCTGTGTATACCTGACTTAGAGGCTAACCCTAGACTGTCTTTCATTTCATCATAGGAGGGAGTAATACCTGTTTCTTTTATTTTTTTATCAATAAGAAGAAGTAGTGTCTTTTGTTTTTTTGTAAGCATAATTAACCTCGAACAAAATGGCAACATTTAGGTTTGTTCTATAGTTGTTCTCTATAAAGTCAAGCTTTTTACTTTATTTTATAAAGCATTTAAAATACTGGTTTTCGTTTTTCCAAAAAAGCTTCATATCCTTGTCGAAAATCTTTGCTATCGAACGCACTATTTATTTTTTTATCTATTGCAGTACTTGCTTTTATCTTTCCGTTTTCAATTTCGCTTATAATTTCTTTTGTTATCATAAGTGAATTCGGAGAATTATTGGCCAGTAAGGCAGCATACTCTAAAGTTTTCGCCTCTAATTCTTTAGTTGAGAATATATGATCTAAAATACCAAGCTTTTCAGCTTCATCAGCTTTTATAATTCGTGCTGAAAAAAGCATATCTTTAGCTCTAGAAAGTCCAACGGTCGCAACTAGTCTTTTTATTTCTGAATATGGATATACAATTCCTAATTTAGCAGGAGTAACAGCTAGGAAGGCATTTTCTGATGCTATGCGTATATCACAAGCAAGAGCTAAACCACAACCACCGCCTACAGCTCCCCCTTCAATCATAGCTATTGTTGGCCTTGGAAAGTGCATGAGAGCATTAAATGCTTTATTGATCGACGTACTGAAATCTTGAGATGAATGAGGGGTAGAGAAGATAGTTTTAAACTCAGAAATATCCCCTCCTGCGCTAAAAGATTTCCCTTCACCTCTCACGATTAGAACCCTTAGAGTCTTATCTTTTTTTAATTTTTGAATAACCTCAGGTAGATTTTTCCACATCCTTAATGAAAGTGCATTTCTTTTTTTTGGATTGGAAAACTCAATCCAAGCTATATGCTTGGTGAGATAGCCTGAATTAATTGCACCCTTCATTTTATAAAGTTATTTAAAGTCATACTTATATCATTTTCTCTCATTAGGCTTTCTCCAATAAGAAAACCGTGCGCTCCTTGTTTTTGTAATTTTTTTATATCAAATCTGGTATTTATGCCGCTTTCTGCAATTAGGGTTGTGCCTTTTGGAGATTTATTAGATAATTTTCCAAACGTATCCAGCGACGTTTCGAAGGTACGTAAATCACGATTATTTATCCCTATTAAATCTGCACCTAATTTAATTGCTCGCTCAAGTTCGTTATTATTATGGGTCTCAACAAGAGCATCCATTCCCATTTTTTTGGTCTCATTTAATAAAAGTTTAGCTGTTAAATCATTTACCATGGCCATAATTATTAGTATGCAGTCTGCCCCCATTAATCGACTTTCAGTTATTTGAATTGGATCGATCATAAAGTCTTTTCTTAATAGTGGAAGTTTAGTGGTTTCTCTTACTTGTTTAAAAATTTCATTTGAACCTTGGAAACCAGGCTTATCTGTTAATACTGAAATGCAAGTTGCACCCGCACTTTCAAATTCCTTGGCTATTCTTACAGGATTAAAGTTATTGCAAATAACACCTTTTGACGGGCTAGCTTTTTTTATTTCTGCTATCACCGCTGTGTGCTTACTATTTTTTATGGCTTTTAAAAAACCCTTGGGGGCAGCAATATTTTGTGCAGAATGCCTTAACGTCTCAATTGTGGTAGTAGATTTCAATAACAGAACTTCATTTTTTTTATAGGCTGCGATTTTTTTTAGTACATCCGGTGCATCCATCAATGTATTACTCATTACTGATTGTTACCAGTTTTTGAAGTGTATCTTTTGCTGCTCCACTATCAATGCAATCAGTGGCTATCTTAATTCCAGTTTCTATATTGTCAGATATACCTGATATCATAAGGCTTACTCCGGCATTTAAACGAACTATATCTCTATATGGATCTTTAATGCCATCAAGTAAATTCATCAATGCGTTAGCATTTTTATTAGGATTTCCACCTTTCAATTTATCTAAATCAACGATTTTTATTCCGAATTCTCTTGGGTCTAGAGTAAAGTTGCGTATTTCTCCGTCCTTTACTTCAGAAACATTAGTGAGTCCTGTTGTAGTAATCTCATCTAATCCATCATGGCCGTGAACTACCCAAACATGCTGAGCATTGAGTCTGTTAAATGCTTCAGACATTAGCTTTCTCCAATCGTCGTCACATACACCGACCAGCATTTTCTTTGTTCTTGCAGGATTACTCATTGGTCCTAGTAAATTAAATATGGTCCTTTTTCCCATTATTTTGCGGGCGGATGCAACAAAACGCATTGCGGGATGGTGATTAGGCGCGAAAAGAAACCCTACACCGCACTTTTCAACACATTCAATAATTTTCTCTGGTTTTACGTTTAAGTTGACACCCAAATGGGAAAGCGTATCGGCAGTACCAGTTAAAGAGCTAGCTGCACGGTTTCCATGCTTTGCTACTCTTGCACCTGCACTAGCTGAAACGATAGAAACAGCCGTTGAAATTGATAAAGTTTTAAGACCTGTTCCGCCGGTTCCTACGATATCCATGGCATCTGGTATTTTGATACCAGCCATGTTCTCTCTCATTATATCAACACCTATTTTGACTTGTTCAGCGGTGAGACCTGAGTTATTTATATCTTCCAGAAAAGTAATAATTTCTTTTTCACTTTTTTTGCCTAATAAAATAGAGCGCATATTTTTTTCAAAATTAGTCAAAGTATACCGGAGATTTTTAAAAATTGATTGATTAACTCATGGCCATTTTCTGATGCTATAGACTCAGGGTGAAACTGAAGGCCATATATAGGTCTAGTTTTATGATTAATAGACATAATTTCTTGATCATCAACCCAAGCATTTACTTCTAAGCAATCAGGGAGTGTCTCACGGTCTATAGACAAACTATGATATCTGGTTGCTTTAAATGAACCTTGTATATCCTTAAATAAGCCAGAACTGTCATGGTGAATGGTTGATGTTTTGCCATGCATGATTTGTTTTGCTTGAATAACTTTTCCCCCTAAAGCTTGACCTATAGATTGGTGACCTAAGCAAATTCCCAGTATCGGTAAATCCTTGGGTGCTTGAGTAATTAAATCAAGGCATATGCCCGCTTCATTTGGTGTACATGGTCCTGGCGAAAGTAGAATGCCATTAGCGCCGATTGATATAGCATCAGAAGCACTAATTTCATCGTTGCGAACTACTTTTGTTTGCGCACCAAGTTCTTGAGCATAATGAACTAAATTATACGTAAAACTATCGTAATTATCTATAACTAGTAGCACATTTAATCCTAATCAAATCTTCCACTTTGTTCCGCGGCTTTGAACAAAGCTGCAGATTTGTGTAGGGTTTCTTCAAATTCTAATTTTGGTTTAGAGTCCATAACTATTCCAGCTCCGGCCCTTACGTGTAGTATCTTGTTTTTAATAATTCCTGTTCTCAAAGCAATTGCAGTATCCATGTCTCCATTTGATCCTATATATCCAATTGCACCTGCATAAATACCGCGTTTTTCATCTTCTAACTCATTTATTATCTCCATTGCCCTAACTTTAGGTGCTCCCGATACCGTTCCTGCAGGAAAACCAGCAAATAATGCAGTAATTGCATCGCAGCCATCTAGTATTTCTCCCTCAACATTTGACACTATATGCATGACGTGACTGTACCTTTCTACTATGAACTTTTCAGTGACTTCCACAGTGCCTGGTTTTGCTACCCGCCCAACATCATTTCTACCTAAATCTAAGAGCATAAGGTGCTCTGAGCATTCTTTCGGATCGCTAATTAAGTCTTTTTCATTTTGCAGGTCTTCACTTTCAGTTTTCCCTCGAGGCCGAGTTCCTGCTATTGGTCTTATAGTTATTTTTTTATTTCTGAGTCGAACTAATATTTCTGGACTAGAGCCAACAACACTATGATCATCAAAATTTAAAAAGTACATAAATGGTGAAGGATTAAGTCTTCTTAAGGACCGATAAAGTGAAAAATCTTTGTGTTTATATGGCGCAGAAAACCTTTGACCAATAACAACCTGAAAAACGTCGCCTGATAAAATGTAATTTTTTGCTTTATTAACTTTATCTGAGAATTTTTTTAGGGATGTCCCCATCTTTGGGACTATACCGTGAATATCTGAATTTTGTTTAATATTATTATTTATAGGCTTGTTTAATTCTCTTATTACCTGGTGAATTTTGTTAACAGCACTGTCATAACTTCCTGAGGCGTAAACAGGAGAGGCAATAATAATTTCCTGTGCTATAGAATCAAAAATTGCCACTAATGATGGCCTTACCATAATAGCATCAGGTGTATTGATAGGGTCTTCTGAATTAGTGGGTAAATTTTCTACCTGGCGTATTAAGTCATAGCCCAAATAGCCAAACAACCCAGCTGCCATTGGAGGTATTCCTTTTGGTAAAACAAAGGAACTTTCTTTCTGTAAAGACCTCAGTGACTCAATAGGTTTTTTTTTCGATTGTTTGAATTTACCACCATCTCTAGATATTTCACTAATATCTCCCGAGGATTTCCATATAATATCAGGTGAAAAGCCTAAAAAAGAATATCTCCCTCGAATTTCACCGCCTTGAACAGACTCAAACAGAAAAGAGTAAGGTTTGTTTTCAGCGATTTTTAAGAAAGCCGATACAGGGGTGTCTATATCATTTATAATTTTGGCATATACTAGCTGAGGTTTTGAAGGATTGAAATCTTCGGGGGTTGGAGTAATTTGATATGTCATCTTTACTCTTCTGCAATACCCAAAACAACTTTAACTTTTTCTGGGTACTCACTTAAAGTTTTATCCTTCAAAATGGCTTGTTGGTAAGCGTTCTGAACATCGTTACTTATCTCCTGAGATGATCGATCTTGTATTATTTTAAGTATTTCACCTGTTGGAAACTCTTCACTTGACAGTACTTCTTCTAGAATAGCAATTTGCTTGGTATTCTTTGTAGATGCATCGCCTTGAACGACTGCCCCCTTATTAGAATCAAAAATATCTACTACAACACTATTTCCTAAATTTTGTGGTGGTTGCCCTCTGATAATTATTTGTTCTGTGATTGATTTATTTTTGAGATTTAATACTACTTCTTTCAAAGTTAAACCCCCATTAATATCTTTAACAATTTTAGTCGCCAGTGAGTTGAGAAGAGTATTCTTTTGTGACTGTTTCCATGCTTGAGTTGCTGGATACTTTACTTCTTCATAAGGCATTCTTTGACTGTCTATAATTTCATCAACTCTAACACTTGCATATCCACCATTTCGGGTTTCAAAGAGATCAGTCTCGAAGCCTAAGTCGGCAATAAAAATTTCCTCTAAGATGCTTTCATCAGAAGCAATTCCTGGTATTGCCTCTAAGCCATTCATTTTTATACCGGTTTGATCTGATCCTGATCTATCAATGTAGTTATAATATGAAAGGGGCCAATTAATAGCATCAGATATTTCCTCTAAGGTCAAACCATCTGTCATTAAGTCCTCTATAGTACCGGTTATATCATATATTTCCTCTTGTGCCTTTTCAGTCAGGAGTGTTTGACGAAGAGCTTCTTTTTGTAATTCATAGTTTGGTGATTCAGCAGGAGATATTGATGAAACATTAATAGCGTACCAATTGCCTAAACTACCCAGTATTGATTTAGATTCTGTCTCTTTCATCTTGAATGATTCTTCGGCTGTAATTGGATCTAAGATTTGGTCTTTAACTACATTCGTGTATATTTCAGGCTGTATCAAACCGAGAGTGTTGGCCACAGAATTTGGATCTTGGCCCGAGGATAGCATATCCGCTGCTTTCTTTGCTGAGCTTTCATCAAGGGCAGTTATCTGAATAACCGTTCTCTTTTCTGGTGCTCCTAACTCTCCAAGGTCTATTTTGTATTGAAATGCGGCTAAAATTTCATCTTCAGAAACTTTCATATCTGGAATGATGTCGAAAGGTTCAAGGCGTAGTAGTGTTATTTTCCTGTATTCAGGGGCAGTATAAGCGTAGCTGAATTCGTCGATAAAGCTTTTTAGTTCAGCCTCGGTTGGCGACTTTGCATCTATTATATCATCGTGTGTAAGAGTAATAAAACTTATCTTTCGTTGTTCAGTGACATACCTGTAAAGTTGGGTTGAGTATATTTCTGGAACTGAAATTCCGCCAATAATAGCTGGAATAGTTTGCTGCCTACGGAGCGTGTTATAAATATCTTTTTCAAATTGATTTCTTGTGATGCGATTTTGGGCTAACAAGCTGTCCATTTTTTCTTCACTAAACTCTCCCGTTAAGTCATTTTGAAAGTTAGCTATTTCTTTTACCACGTTTCTTGCTGTTCTCCTGTTAACCCCAACACCTAAGTCGTTAGCATCTATTTCGATAATTTCATTAGTAACTAATTCTTGGAGTACTTGATTGTGGAGGCCGCTTTTATATGCCTCTGCATTTGTGATTGAGGTTCCATTATCTCTGTTTTGTGTCTGCAATTGGCGTTCGAATGCTTCTGTAAATTCTTGAGAGGTTATATCGGAATCTCCAATGGTAACTATTGAGTCTCCAGCGCGGGCAGTAAATACGTCGTTTACACCCCAGACAGCAAATGCGACAACTAGCAAGCCTACCAGAATTGCTACCATAAAGTTACGAATTTTTTCGCCTATAGTCTTCGTCATGTTTAGGTCCTATTCAATTCAGTATTTACTTACCTGTGGGGAAGACTTGATTCAAGTGCGATTAACCTTGTTATATCGTTTTTATGTAGGCATTATTATAAAAAGTGCGAAGGATTAATTATGAAAAAATTAATTGTGGGTAATTGGAAAATGAATGGTGAGCCTGAGTGTTCAAGCAAACCAACGAAATTTGATGAGATCTACCCATCACATGCTCGCGACCATCTTGATATTGTTCTATGTCCTCCTTCATTATTAATTCCTGGAATGATGGAATTATGCAGGAATGCTAATATCCAATTAGGTTCTCAAAATTGCCACTATCTCGATAAGGGTGCTTACACAGGGGAAATAAGTGCTGGTATGTTGAAAAATTTTAACGTCAAGTTTGTTATTTTAGGTCATTCGGAAAGAAGGGCTATGGGGGAAACCAGTGAAGAAGTATCCCTTAAAGCAATAAAAGTTTCAGAAGAAGATTTGACTCCAATAGTCTGTGTTGGTGAGAATTTAGAAATTAGAAATGCCGGTCAAGCTCATAAGTTTGTTTCAGAGCAAATTGAAAAATCAATTGCTACGTTAAACAAAGACTTTATTATAGCCTATGAGCCAATTTGGGCAATTGGAACCGGTGTAACTGCTTCCATTGATGATATTAGAAATATGCATATTGAGATTAGAAAAATAATAGGACCTGATATAAAAATCTTATATGGAGGGTCTGTGAATATAAAAAATGCAGCTGACATCTTAAAAGTAGAAAATGTTAATGGCGTACTTGTGGGGGGCGCCAGTTTAGATATGGTGGACTTTGCATTTATTGCTAAGGCGGCTGGATAGGTTTTTTTTATTCAAAGGAGTATAATTTGTGAAGACTTTCAATAGTATAAAAGTGATAAATTATTATCTCTTTCTTTTGTTTATCTATTTGCTGATGTTAATAAATGTGAGTGCAAAAGAGTTGCCTTCTCCGGTAAATGAAGTTTCGATCACAACGCAAAAGCTTTTAATTGAAGACTGGGCTGTTGATTTGGATGCACCCTGGGGGGTTAGTTTTATTGCTGAAGGAGTAGCACTCATAACAGAGAAAAAGGGTAATTTACTATTAGTTACACCAAACTCGAAAAGGAAAGTAATAGGAATTCCGACTGTAGCGAATAAAGGGCAGGGTGGGTTGCTTGATGTAGCATTAGACCCAAATTATAGTGAAAATGGTTGGGTTTATCTAAGTTTTTCTGATGCAGATAAAAATTTTCCAGAAAAAACAATGACCAAAATTGTCAGAGGAAAGCTATCTTACAGCTCAGATGCTGTAATTTGGAAAAACGAAGAGGTTTTATTTCAGGCTAAGCCTGAAGATTATATGAATACTGGATTTCATTTCGGATCCCGAATATCTTTCGATAATAATGACCATCTGTATTTTGGTATAGGTGATCGTGGTGTAATGGACATGTCGCAATCTCTGAATGTACCCAATGGAAAGATTCACAGAGTAAAAACTGACGGCACGATTCCCAAAAACAATCCTTTTAATGATGGTCGTAGTAAGTACCCGTCAATTTATACTTACGGTAACAGAAACCCTCAGGGTATCGTGGTGCACCCAGTTTCAAATATTGTTTGGGAAACCGAACACGGACCGAAAGGGGGAGATGAGTTAAATGTTATCAAGCCCGGTTTGAATTATGGCTGGCCTAAAGTTTCGTATGGAATTAATTATGATGGATCTGTTCTGACAGAATTTGTTGATTTACCGGATATGGAACAGCCTAAAAGCTATTGGACCCCATCAATAGCGGTCAGCTCCTTGGAGGTATACAAAGGGGAAATGTTTTCCGAGTGGAAGGACCACCTTCTGGTGGGGGCTCTGGCGGATCAGTCGGCTAGGGTAATAAAAGTAAAAAATGGGAGTTATATCTCCGAGGAAATCTTGATCAAAGATTTGGGCAGAGTTCGAGACGTAACACCGGGTCCTGATGGCGCAATTTATGCATTGTTGCCCAGTAAAATGATAAGGATTTCGCGTTAATATGAACACATATAAAGAAAAATTATTTTTAGGGTATAGAAACTTTATATCAGGTAAGGCCAAACTGCAAAGAGATCTATATCAAGATCTCATTATTAATGGTCAAAAACCTAAAATTATGGTAATTTGCTGCTCTGATAGTAGAGTAAATCCTTCCGATATATTCAATGTTAAACCTGGTGATATATTTGAACACCAAAACGTAGCAAATATTGTGCCAAGTGTTGATAGTTTAGGTAGTTCTTATGGTACTTTGGCCGCTGTCGAGTATGCGGTGATGGCCCTTAAGGTAGAGGTTATTATAGTTATTGGGCATGAAGCTTGCGGAGGCATCAAGGGTTGTCTTGATGGTATGGGCTACAACGCTTCTGGATATGTAGGAAAGTGGGTTTCTGTTTTTAACGAAGTCCGTGAAAAGTTAATTCAGCAGCATATTCCCAAGGAAAAGTTACAAATAGAAATGGAGCTTGAGGGAGTTAGGCAGTCATTAAGAAATTTAATGACTTATAAATTTGTCGAAGAAGCTGTAAATTCTGGGCAACTTGAATTGTTGGGAAGTCATTTTTCAGTATCAAACAGAGAGTTGAGCATTATGAATAGCAATGGAGAATTCAAGTCTTTAAAATAATTATTGCTATTTTTCAAAGATTTGTGAATGATACTTAAAGCTTTTGAACTCGATAGCATTTCCTGATGGGTCATTAAAAAACATCGTTGCTTGTTCGCCCTTTTGGTTTTTAAACCTTATGTAAGGCTCAATTATAAAGCTTAAATCTTTTGATATTAAACGGTCTTTGAGTGTGTGCCAATCGTTCCATTCTAAAACCGCCCCAAAGTGACGAACAGGTATATCTTTACCGTCTACAAGGTTGGTTGGTTCATTTGATAAGTAGCTTTTTTCAGATAAATGAAAGCTCAGTTGATTACCAAAAAAATTGAAATCGATCCATGTTTTTGCCTCGCGTCCAGTCGAGCACCCTAAAATATTAGTATAAAATAATCTCGTATCTTCCTTGTTTTTCATTGGATATGCTAAATGAAATATAGCTCTTTCTGCTTTGTTTTTATGCTCATCTACCTTTTTACCAAGCTCAGTAGTAACTTTAAGAAAATCAGTCATTTACTGGTCCATAAGCGTATGTACCACCGGCTTCTAAGGCTGAAATATAAGCTTTTCTTTTGTGAATTTTGTTAACATAATCATCACAGGCATCATATTCAGATAGCAAACCTTTAGATTTTGCCGCTTCTAGAGGAAAGATCATCTGAATGTCAGCTCCGGTAATTTTGTCACCTGCAAAATATTCATATTTAGTTAGTTGTTGTTCGCAATAATCTAGTACTTTTTTTATTTCACTTGATATCATAGGCTGCAGTGGCTTGCCTGCTTCGCCGAGGAAACCTGTGAAAAGTGCAAGTAATAGGGGGAGCATTGCAGACCCTTCAGCAAAATGTAAAAAATGAATATAACTGTTGTAAGACCTGTCTGTTTTTTTTGGTAAAAATTTATTTTTATCATATTTACTCAATAAATATTCAATTATTGCCCCAGTTTCTGCAATTATTAATTGACCATCTTCAATAACTGGAGATTTACCTAAGGGGTGTATTGCTTTAAGTTCTTCAGGTGCCCTGTTTGTAGTGGTGTCTCTTTGATAGTGCTTTATATTGTAATTTACTTTTAGCTCTTCAAGAAGCCAGAGTATTCTTTGAGAACGTGAATTATTTAGGTGATGAATAGTTATCATAATATTATTTCCAATAATCTGAAATCCAGCTTGCTGGTTTTATGTATTTGTAGATCTTTTTATACCATGGAGAGGGCCAAATTCCTAACAATGCCTCATCTTGATCTGGCTTTCCTGTAAAAGCAACAATCCGTGCATGTTTGGGTAAGTTGGGTTTCTTTAAAAAATTTATTGGCCATTTGGGAATTATATTATGTTTAAAACTTAAGCACCATTCACTTGGCCAAAATACCATGTTAGGTATTACTTTAGATATATATACTTGTTCTATTCTGTAATTATTTAAAATTTTATGTGGGTGAAGATTTATTTTTTCATATATGTGAGAATATTTACCCGATGGGAATCTAAAACACGACGTATTTCCTATGTTTTTCCCGATTTGCGTCCAATTTTCAATTACACAATACTTTCCTGGTTTATAATCAAATAAGTCATCAATATTACCAGTTATTACCAAATCAAGATCGAGAAAAAGAATATCCCCGCTTAGATCTAAAAGTGGATACTTCCACATAGTGAGCTTGCGCCATGGAGTTTCGATATAGTTTTTGGGGAGGTTAATATCTGGAATACTTGTTGTTATAATATCAGTATCGATACCCTCGGGGTTATCTGTAAAACATACGAGTCTAGTTTTCCTTTTAGTATGCCGCAGAATGCTATGGTATAGACGATTAACAAACTCGGGACCATATCTATCCCCCCATTTCATGCAGATAATTGTTTGCATAATATTACTCTTCAGAGTTCATCATTTTTGTTCTGAGAGATCTGAATTCTGTTCCTTCGTACCAATTGGGCCACATGGTTGAATTAGCCAAATTATAACCAAGTTCGTATAGTATTTCAGAAGTTTGTTTTATGCCAGATAAGTCCCAAGTATCATTATATTCATCGGCTGGTTTGTGGTATCGGTTTTTAGTATAATCTTCAGAAAAATCCTCTCCAAATATAAGGCCATAATCCTCATGTTCATTTCCTGGGTCAGCGTAAAGCATCGGAACCCCTTTTTTTGCTAGGCTTATGTGATCTGAACGATAGTAGTAACCGGCCTCAGGCTTGTCATCTGGAACAATATACATATTCCTACGATCTAAAGTGCTCTCTAGTAGGTCTTCTAATTCAGAGGCTCCGTAACCAATAACTTTCATATCTTTTGTTCTTCCTAATGGAAGCATAGCATCGATGTTTATACCAGCTATAGTGTTTTTGAGAGGTACTAGTGGTTCCTCGGCATAGTAAGCGGACCCTAAAAGACCAGACTCTTCCGCGGTAACAGCTAAAAATAAGGCAGATCTTTCTGGCTGCATGCCGGTCTTAAATGCCTCTGCTATTTCAATAATGGCCGCGGTTCCTGTAGCATTGTCAACGGCGCCATTATAAATCTTATCAGGACCTTCGATTTCTAAATTCATACCAAGGTGGTCCCAATGAGCCATATATAATACGAAATCCTCTGGGTATTTTGAGCCTATTACACCGCCAGCCACGTTCCTTGATACTGTCGTTTTAATGTTTTGTTTTAGAGAGGCAGATAATGTCAGTCTTGGAATTGATAGTGCTTTAAAGTTATTTTCTGTCGCATTCGCTTCTAAGTCCTTAAGTTTGAGTCCAGCTTTTAAGAGTAATTCTTCTGCTTTACCGTAAGTCATCCATCCTTCCAGAGCAGTTCTAGATGCCCCTTTATCCGGGCTTACAAGATCATATTGCTCTCCAGACCACGAGCCAGATACAACTTGCCAACCATAAGATGCCGGTGCTGTTTTATGAATGATAATAGCTGCTGCTGCACCCTGCCTTGCGGCTTCTTCATATTTATATGTCCACCGGCCATAATACGTCATTGCATTGCCCTTGAAGAGCGTTTCGTCCTGAGTTGCAAAACCTGGATCATTTATGAGAATTAAGACCGTTTTGCCTTTTACTTCAATTTCAGAATAATCGTTCCAATTATATTCAGGAGCATTAATGCCGAAGCCCACAAAGACTAATTCACTACTTTTTATATCTATATTTTCATTTAACCTTTTAGTCCAATAAACTGAATTTTTTTTATCATTTCCATCAAAAACACTTTCCCTATCAAAGTTTATGTTCATTTGAGAGTTGGGTAACAGAGTTTGTGCTGTTAATTCTACAGATTGAAAGTATGATCCATCAGAACCCATGGGTATTAGTCCAATCGAGCTCATTTCATCAGCTATGTATTGCGATGCAGCAATGCCGCCGGGTGTACCAGGTGCTCTTCCCTCAAAATTATCAGACGATAATTTTTTAATCCTTAAGCTTAAGTCTTGTTCTGTTATTTCACCTGAGGAGACTGTCTCAGAACTTTCAATTAACTTCGAGCAGCCAATTGTTAAAGAAAACATTAAGCACAGAGTAAGCGTGGTTGTAAGGATTTTTATCATTGAATACCTTTTTTATTGTAAATTATTATTAACTGACTAATCATATTACAGTAAAACTAAAAGCCTTAAAGTGATTGTCAACACAGGTGAATATTATGAATTTTTTTAAATTAGCTCTCATTGGATGTTTTTGCATGGCCCTGCCTGCAAGAGCAGAAGGCCTTATGGATGTTTACAAACACCTACACGCCAACCCTGAGTTGTC
>JABGVR010000136.1 GCA_018645985.1 Hellea sp.
ACTCTTTGGGGGAGGCTTTATTATTTACACTGCAATAAAAGAAATACATCATTTGCTTATCGTTAAACATATCGAGCATACAGAAGGCTCTGGACGCCGCTCAGTTGCAAAGGCAATAGTTTTAATAGTCTTAATGAATCTTGTTTTTTCAGTAGACTCTATTCTTTCCGCTATGGCTATTGCCTCAGAGGTTGATGCAGACGGCGTTGTTACATATCAAGTACCATTAATGGTTATCGCCATCGTATTATCTGGCCTGGCTATGATTTTTATGGCTGACGCTGTTACAGAGTTTTTGAAAAAAAACCGAATGTACGAAGTTCTCGGTCTTTTTATTCTTTTTCTTGTTGGCGTTTTGTTGGTGACAGAAGGTGCTCACCTATCACATTTAAAATTATTCAACTTCCCTATAGATGCTATGAGCAAGTCTAGTTTTTACTTAGTTGTTGGGGTTCTTATAGTAACCGACATATTATCTAACAGATACCAAAAAAGACTGTGGGCCCAAAAAGAAGAAGAGATACGCGGTAATATTAAATGACTACTAAAAGCTAATCTCTCAGTAATTCATTTACACCAGTTTTTGAACGTGTTTTAGCATCAACTGTTTTTACGATTACAGCGCAAGATAGCGAGTGGCTTTTATCAGCCGACGGCAGGGTGCCTGGCACCACTACAGAGTACGGAGGTATTTCTCCATAGCTGATTTTTTGCGTAGCCCTATCATATATCTTTGTGGACTGACTTATAAATACCCCCATTGCAAGAACAGAACCTTCACGAACAATAACGCCTTCAACAACTTCAGAGCGTGCACCAATAAAACAGTTATCTTCTATTATAGTTGGGTTGGCTTGCAGAGGCTCAAGAACTCCCCCTATTCCAACACCGCCGGATAAATGAACATTTTTTCCAATCTGTGCGCAAGACCCAACGGTTGCCCAGGTATCTACCATGGTGCCTTCACCAACATTAGCACCTATATTGATATAGCTCGGCATAAGCACAGCATTTGGAGCAATATAAGCCCCTTTACGAACCGTTGCTGGAGGGACTACGCGGAACCCAGCTTTGGAAAAGTCTGTTTCAGACCAACCTGAAAATTTGTTTGCAACTTTATCAAAGAACTTACCGTTCTGTGGTCCCCCGTCCATCACAACGTTTGGATGAATGCGAAATCCCAATAAAACTGCTTTCTTAATCCATTGATTAACTAACCATTGGCCATCATCTAACCTTGAAGCAACTCGAAGAGAGCCGTTATCTAAACCCGCTATTGAAGACTCAATGGCATCGCGGTCTATTCCTTTAGTTTTTGGGCTTAGGGAGGCGCGGTTTTCCCAAGCCAAATTTATCTGCTCTTTGAGTTTTTCGCTCATTATAAACCTCTTATTTCCTCGCAACATAACGCTATAGTAATGAAGGTCAATTTAGAAGTTAATAAAAAATAATTGTAAATTAGCGCATTACTTAATCTTTTCTGTATAAGATAATTAAAAGATTTTATTTTTTTTGCGAAGCATTTTTTCCGCAACCCATTTGTGAAAATAATGAGTAGGTCCGTCCATAACAGGTGAAAATTTCCCTCCATCATACATTGGGCCATGTCTACCTTTTTGCATGCCTTCAACAACATCAATATCTTCAGTAAATACATTTTTCCAAATGCGAGCATTTTCCTTTAGCATTGGCTTCCATTCAGAAAAGATTAAGTCTTTGGAGTAGAATATTGCGACGCGTTCAGTGGTATTTTCAGGCCCTTGTGGCATTAGCAGTATTGCAAAAGAATGATCGCGATGAACTCCAAATAATACATTTGGAAAAAAAGATAAGTATTCTGCTTGAGACTGCCATTTTGAAGACAGGTTCTTAAAGTCTGGAAATTTTTTATTACCCATGCCCACTAATTGCTTATAATTTCTGCTACCCTGCCCCGAGAAATTTCTATTTTCGATATTGTAATGTTCATTGATTGGTGAAATTTCATTTAACTCTGGGTGTACCCAAGGTAAATGATAGGACTCGCAGTAGTTCTCAATCGCTAATTTCCAGTTAGTAGCCACTTCTATCTCAAATTGACTAACAGGTCCGCCAAGGTGGTATGGCTGATTAAATTCTTTCCAACGTGCCATGATATCACAATGTGTTTCTTCAAAGGCAGGGGCATCTCCAGATAGGTTTATAAATATCACGCCTTGCCAGATAAAACTACGTATTTGGAAAAGACCAAGCTTTTCATTATTAATAGCTTGGTGCGAGTCGATGCCCACGCCTCCAACATAGGGTGTGCGTATTAGGTTACCTTTGTAATCATAACTCCAGCTGTGATAAGGGCATCTTATAGGACCTTTAAGTGTTGTGGGTTTATCAATGAGGATCATACCGCGATGGCGACAAGTATTTTGGAAGACCTTAATACTATTTTCCTTATTATTTATCACTAATAAGGGTACACCTAAAAAGTTTACAGGAAATGCTTGACCAGGATTTTTAACATCTGCTTCAAATGCGATAGCAGCCCATGTTTTAAAAAATAATCTATTGTTTTCTAGTTTATATGTTTGAGGACAAATATAATGCTCATTAGGCAAGCCCTTGGCTTGATCTATATCTTTTAAAACAGTTTTTAATTTTTTTACCGACATTATTTCCTCGGCTGAACTTGTACTTATTATAATATAGAAAAGTACAACTAGAAATACTTAACTATGTATAGTTGTAAATCAAATAATAATAATACTATCACCAAATATAATTTTACAAGATAAGAAAAATAGATTGGTATAAAAATATATTGAATTAACAATAAAAAGCGTTGAGCTTGCTTATAAATGGAGGCAGTTTTTATGTCATTACCAGAATATTCTAAATATATTATTATTGGCGCTGGTATCCACGGTTTATCAACAGCTTATCACTTAGCAAAAACGTTAAAGGACACAGGTAAAGGTGATGGTAATGATATCATTGTCATAGATAAGGATACCATTGCGTCAGGTGCATCAGGGATTGCTTGCGGCGTTGTTCGTAATAATTATTACCAACCCGCAATGCGTGAATTAATGGCCCATTCGGTTGATGTTTGGGAGTCAGACCCTGAAGCTTATTCCTACCACCCTGTTGGCTATATGCAAATCTCTTGTGAGGCTATGCACGAAGATGTGAGTAGGATTTTTAAAGAGCAAAAAGCAATCAATTATGATAGTGTATTCATCGAAGGCGACGTAGCTTGTAAAGACTATATGAAAAATATTTATAGTGATTGGCAGGCTGAAAATATTACCTCCGTTCTCCATGAAAAACGAGGGGGTTATGCAAATAACTCTAAGTCTATGAATGGGCTCGCGAGTAAAGCTCAGTCTGAGGGTGTGCGCATTATTTCAGGGGTAAAGGTCATGGGATTCCATCGTGCGCACGGAGCGTCCTCTGCTATTAGATCTGTGGAAACGAATAAGGGAGATATATCTTGCGATTATGTTGTAATCGGAGCTGGGCCTTGGGTTAGAGATTTTTGGAATATGTTAGAACTTCCTAAATTTGTTGATATTAAGGGTATCGATGGCTTTGTACATAAAGACATCGGTATGTGGACATTCTGGCAGCTTGAAGAAGGTGTCCTTAATGTTGACCCTAATATGTTTAAAACAAATGATGGTTGTCAGCCTCCCGTTATGCATGTTGATACAGATGCAGTTCTAAAGTCCACTGTTGACGATTCAATTATTACTGAGGAAGGAAATATTTGGGGTCTTTATTATAAGCCTGATTTCCATTTTGGAGGTGTTCAGGGGGGAGCAATGCCTTATCCTATAAAAACCCCTGCTGACGAACTTCAGCTTGACCCTTATGGCCCCGCGTCACCCGAATGGATTTCTTCCCCTAAGTTTGCGCATATGTGGGTTTCTGCACTAGCCCACTGCCACAAACGTTTTGAAGGCATGATGGATAAATATCATAAAGAACCATCAGGAGGTGTAGGCTGCTTTACTCCGGACAGCTTTCCTGTTTTTGATGAATTTTTTGAAAACTGTTATATTATTGCAGATAGTAATCATGGGTATAAAATGCTTGGCGTTGGGAAGTTAGTGGCAGAACATATTATAGGCAAAACGTCAGAACTGTTGAAGCCTTTCCGTTTTGGTCGCTATTCTGAAGGAGAATTACACCCTACATCTAACAGCCCTTTTCCGTGGAGTTAATTGAGGGGCACTATGATGAAATTAATAGCATTAAGGGAGTGAGCTTTAGTCTTTGCTACCAACGTCATCTATGTAATTTAAAGTATAGTGGTTAATCTTTATCTGTGTGAACTAAAGAGCCACCAATTGCATTTTCATAAATTACTGGTGAAACCATAATTAAAAAGGGGTAGACAAATAAATATAATAGATAACCCAAAGTAGGGATTATTTGTATTAACATATTAATAACTCCTACAATTAAAAAAATCCCAAGAATTTTCCAAAACCCTATCTGGTGTACAAGCTCTCTTGATTTTTGAAGTGCGTCTAATGGAGTCATGCCTTTATCTATGACCAAATAAAATCCAAAGGACCATGCAATTGACAAATATATGCCTGGAATAATCAATAGTATATATCCTATAGCGACTCCAATTATCATAATAAGAGAGTAAAGCAAAGTCTTCCACCACATTCCGTTTTTAAAGCCTTCCGAGAAAGAGTCTGCAATGACTACTACTTCCCCTCTTGCAACTTTTAATAAGAATTTACAGTAGCTAGTAATTAGTGCCGGCACCACAAGTAGTCCTATTATAGTAATGCCTGCAAGAATTGAGAGCGCGAAGTAGATAATTGTATTAAATAATATTAACCAGTATGATGTTCTTCCCAGTTGAAAACCTATTGAAACGTATTTTTCTACAGTAATATTTTTCATAGCAGGCCCCTTTTAAGGGAATCCTAGGTGCGGGCGGAATTAAAAGCAACACGTAATAAATATGTGAATTATTGTTGATAGATGGCGGCCCCGAGAGGATTCGAACCTCCG
>JABGVR010000137.1 GCA_018645985.1 Hellea sp.
GGCACCCAGTTTAATTTTTTCTGAAACTGCATGTTCAATCCCCGCTGATAACGTCCATCCATCGAAATGTTCTTTCTCTAAATTTGACGAAAAAGGCATTACTGATGCGCTACCGTCTATGAAAGACCCCGCAAGGTAGATTGAGTAGTCATCGGCAATTTTTTTATTAGTTTTGATACTTGCCTCATTGTCCATATCTGAAACTTTAACATTGGACATTGGAGCCATCGCATCCTGATGGGATGCTATTTTTCCAGGCGAGCCCATAACAGATATTGATCCGCCGCTCCAACTACCTGTTTCCATGATCCTTAATCGGGAGGAATGAAACTGAGAGAGTGTATCTGTTGTAGCTTTAGCTAGGCTTCTAACTGTCATTTCTGCTTCTGGAGCCCAGCTGGTCAATACTTCCTGAATTTGAGAGTCTGATGATAAATCTAGAGTAGCATATACTGCGTCCAAACCGCCTAAGTCTCTATTGCTATCTAATAGTTTAGCATATGATGCATGAAGACTATTACTTGTAGAAATTGCATTATTATAAGAACCCGCCTCTATTAAAGCAGTCACTGAATTAATATTGTGGGTGAGAACTGGAGTTAATATTGAGCTTATATTTGCAGCTGAAAGTTCTCCTGATTGCAATCCAGAAGTTGTAAGAAATGTATAAGTATTTCCTGATCTCACGCCGAGATTAGGGTTAAAAAATACTGTTCCGCCTAAACTAGAGTCGCCTGTAATTGATAATACATCACTTATACCATTTGAGCCTATATCTATCATTAGGCTCGATCCTGATGATAAAACAGCACTGCCATCAACAGTCAAAGTTTCAATATTACCGATATCACCAGGAGCAATGGTACCTGCAATATTTGTGAGAAATGGAGAATTTAGAATGCCAGCTCCTGTTAGGTAACCAAAAAATAATGTATAGTCTCCAACACTATTGAGAACCCCGTCTACAGATATGTGTCCGCCTGTTTGATTGATATCCATCAAACTTGTTAAATTACCTGCAGATCCTATTACTAGCTCTGCATTGCCTCCAACATTTAATCGATCAATCATACGCGTACTACTCAAAGTAGTGATTCCCGCATTTGACATGCTTACCTCAAAATACCGCCTTCCATTTAGCCCTGGTGCAAGGTCTATATTGTCAGGAATGAAGTTTGTAGCTCCCGCAAGACCATTATCAATTGTTGGACTAGGAAGGGGATCTCCGCCAGATTGTGATTCAAGATTAGCAGTAATTTCATTGCTAGTTATCACGTCTGTTCCTCCATTTCGTGATGGAGGGGCTGGGTTTCCAGTAGAAATATCTCGGCACGCATCTCCGGCATTATCTCCCGAAAAATCATTACAAATTACACCAAACCCTGAATTTCCTGAATCTTGAACACCGAAAGGTTGCGTTTCCGGAAACCCATTAACAACATTACCAGAACTATCAATAATTCTATAATTCGGATCCAAATCTGACTGCCAATGCAACGGATCTTCCCAGTCTCCATCTCCTTCGAGAGTGCTCACATATCTATAAGGGTTATTCGCAGCAATATAATCAGAAAATAAGAACAACGGCTGGTAAAAACTTGACCCCCCGTAAGAGGAAAATACTTGACCATTAAAATAACGTGAACCCCCGGACAAAACACCCAGAACTAAATCTTCTGCCGTCAAAACATTGTTTTCTGCATCCAAAATAAGTGGCCCGCCAGAGTCGCCGCCAGCAGTTGTCCCCTCGTTTGGAAGTGCGTCATCTTGATAAACATTTATATCATAAATGTTGGTTTGATCTGGGTCGTCAAAATCAGTGAGATATAGGTTTTGCGGTAAGCCAGATCCGCCGCCGTATAAGAAATCACCCGAAGCGTCCAATGACGTTAAAGCGCCCAACATATTTTCAGCAGCCCGGCGCCTCCAGTCTATTCCATAAATAGAACCTTGAGAACCTATGCCGCTTCTTCCATATCCGGTTATGTTAACATGATACCCCGTACCCAGTGCAGGGTCATAGCCGGTATCACCAGGCCCCAACGGAGTTGGTAGGGGAGAGAATAAAAGCGCCCATGTTGGCACATTAGCAGCCGGTGTGTCCAAAGAAGCGAGCGCTACGTCACCTTCAAGAAAACCCGTACGCAGGGAGTCCTCATTATAAATTATCTCATTTACATTGTAGACAAATAATTCAGGGTTTGAAGTAAAGTTGTTTGCAAACCAATTCTGAAGCCCGGGTAATGAGTCAACTTCAAAAGCAAATGCAGCTGGCACGGATGTTCCATAATCCCCAGCAGCACGATAATTTACACAGTGAGCTGCAAATATCACAGTTCTTGGGTTTATGAGTGTTCCCGTACAAATACCGTTCGCATAGAAAATTCCTACTCCGTTAACACCGCCGTCCTCATCAATTATTTCGTCTGCTGTATTATTATCATTAGGAACAACAGCATAAGCATTAGTGCTAAGAGCCGCTAATCCAAACATGGTCGATATTGCAGTGCTTAACAGAAGTTTATGTAAATTTATTGATCTCGTCATAATTATGTCCTTTGGGTAATTAAACTTTGCATAAAAAACAAAAAACACAAAATACATTATAGATGCTTGATGCTTTGTTCAGTTAAGCGGCTGCAATTCCCAAGCGCATTTGAGTTGCAAAATGCAATGCAATATCTTCACCTTTGAAATGTCCAGAGTTATCATACCAAGCGTTAAGCCAATTAAGGGCGCCCATAAAAAAGAAAACATGTAATCGTGGATCTCCTTCCCTTATTGAACCATCTGATTGACCTTGTTTTACAAGTTTAATGATTTTACGTTCAATTTTTCCTCTTCTCTTAAGAACTTTTATTTTATTACCTTCAGACAAACTGTTCACATCCGTTAAAAGAGAAATACCTGATGCAGTTAGCATGCGAACAAAATCACAATACAAAACTCCCAATTGCTCTAATCCGTTTTTCCCAACCAATTTCTTTTCCAAAAGAATATCCATAGCATCATACGCTTGTTGATGGCACTCAAATAAGACTTCATCTTTATTCTTCACATAATAATATAGAGCAGCTTTTGTTAAACCTAAATTCGAAGCAATATCA
>JABGVR010000138.1 GCA_018645985.1 Hellea sp.
ATATGTACTTATGAGCTCTTTAGATTGAAGATTTTTAGATTAAAGATTAAAGATTAAAGGTTAATATAGACGATATCTAAACTAAAAATATCACGGGAGACTGCTTTGGAACGCACGGCAAAAGCATATGTTTGAAAGATTAAAACTCTCCAGAGTGTTTTGGCTCTCAATAATTACGGTCTATGTCTTTTTTATATTTGCATTTTATAGTTTAACGGCCGAGTTTAAAAATTCGTACAACTCTGAGAATGCAGAGCAGCTTTATGCTGCAATAAAGCTCACATCTGTTCGTTTCGTGGGAATATCTATTATATTAATTGGGTATCCATTCATTCTGCTTCGGAACACACAACATGCCAAATATTTAACAATAGCATTAACTGTTTGGGTCATTGCGATGTATATTGATGATCACGTTGTTCTATACAGAATGATCGAATATTCGGACAGGGGATTATTTGCACTGGTACAGTGGTGCCGTCCGATTGTGATCATCAGTCTAGTCTGTATGAGCATTGAATTCACCTTGCGTCCTCACCCTGTGGATTGAAATTATGGTAAATAAAAACGAAAACAATTCTGAGAATGCCAGTATACTGGCTAGTTCTTTAGAGCAGCAGTCCAGGGTAAACGATTTTATCTTTCAATCCTCTAGATTTAGAATAATATTCTGCTTTGTAAATTTGTATGCCGTTCTTATTGTGATAGTGTATTTTTTAGTAAAAGGCGATCTGGTTGAAGGTATTAATACAAACTTTGTTAACGGAGTGTTCTTGACTGTATTAAACGGACGGACTTCCGTATTTCTTTTACTTTTTGTATCCCTCAACCTTTCCGCTTATTATAATTTTGGTTTTAAGATTGTTTGTCTAACTACTATTATTTATATGTTAAACAGTGCAGTTGATAATATTGTTCTTTTTTCAGATTCAACGAAAATAATCGATAGGCCATATTTTTCAGCGTTTATAATTACTAGGCCATTGTTTGTTATTGCCCTAGTGGGGCTTTTTATACTCCATAAAGAAAAAGCCAAAAACGACTAGATCTGTGGCTATAAAAATTCACTGCATTGTCGATTTTTTGAGATCAGCATATTGTTGTCAGCGGTTTCAATAACAATCACGCAGAAAACGGATAATAAAAATTAGCAGCAGTATTTTATTTTTATAATGGCGGGCCAGTTAAGTGTTGAAACCGCCTTTCTTTGGCTCAACTTAGTTAAAAACAATCGCAATTGGCTGCTTCATTCAACTCAACATTCTATCTGATCTAATGGAGGGAAAACTTGCTTTGCAATATTTTGAGGCATAGGAAGTGTGTAAAAGTTTGCGTCGGACGGCGTGTCGTTTAGTAATAATTTCAGAACAAGTAATTTGCTACCCAATTGCAATGTTTCAAGTCATAAAAATATATCGTTTTGACCAAGTGGCATTTTCTCATTTAGGTATTAATTAACCTTCGATATTATATCGATGCTTGGACTTGTCTAAATATGCTTTGGGCAAAGTAAAAATGGAAATTTCTGCCTAAATTTAGAAAAGATGCCGTTCTTTAGCCATCAAAGCTGCTTGAGTTCTATTTGATACTCCTAACTTGGCGAGTAAGTTCTTAACGTGAAGTTTTACTGTCACTTCTTGGATTTCAAGGTTCCGCGCGATCTCTTTGTTTGACAGCCCGATGCACAACTGTTCCAGTGTTTGCATCTCGCGTGGAGAGATATCGGCGAAATTACCAGAGCGTTTTCCTGCTATGGTAGGTTCCCCAAAGTCAAAGGGTAAGTATCGTTCTCCTGATAAAATGAACTTAATTGCGTTGATGAAGGATGCGACAGCTAGTGATTTGGGGATAAACCCACTTGCACCCTTCGCCATTGCGCTATTTGCCACTTCGCGATTAGCGACACCAGACATGAGTGCCACCTTGGATTTAGGGTAGGATGCGCAAGCTCGTTCCAAACCTTCTAATCCATTCATACCAGGCATATTATAATCCAGTATCAAAAGATCAATGGCGTTTACTCCGTTCATCAACTTAAAAGCTTGCATCAAATCAGCGGCAGTGAAGACCTTAAAATCACTTACAGTGCCCAAATACGCGGCTATGGTGTCGCGTACTAAGTCATGATCATCGGCAATAACAACATTATTCATGCATTATTATTGGCGATATCCATTCTAATTGATACAAAATAATCGCAGATTTGGTTAGGAAACTATACCTTACTACAGTTGGCTATACCCATGTTTTGGGCGAAACTCTTTGATTAGTAACATAGTGTTCATCCAATATTAATGGATATTGAAATGTCTGATCCAAATTTTTCCTATTTGTCTAGGGCCTTGGTTGTATTTTTGATCTTTGTGTTTAGTCCTGTGTTTGCTCAAGACAAAGGTCTACTGCAGGTTTCTCTTTTGAAATCGGACACTTTCTATTTAAATTTAGAAGCGCTCGACATGTTGGAACAAACCCATTTTAAGACAACCACCATGTGGACGAGTGGTAAAATACAGGTTTCAGGGGTTTCACTCAAAACTCTACTAAAGCATCTTGGGGCTAGGGGAGAGAGTATTGAGCTGACAGCCTTAGATAATTATTCAATAGTAATGCCAATCGCTGATTTGGAAGATGGCGCACCGATCATTGTTACGCATATGAATCGTGAAATAATGCCAGTTCGAAAAAATGGACCCTATTGGTTGGTTTTTCCATATGACAGTGATCCTAAATATCAGACAGAAGTTACTTATGGCCGCAGTATCTGGCAACTGACGGAACTCCGGGTTGTTAATTGAAAGCAGCTTGTTGCATTCAGCAAACTGACAAATGGAAAATAAATGCAATCTGAATTAAAAGGGTATCGGGTTTTAGTTTTAGCAGGTCTGCTTCTGCTAGGATTGCTGTTCAGCTTGATGGTAAGCAAATTGTTTTCTGAATTGAAAGATTTATCAATCGCC
>JABGVR010000139.1 GCA_018645985.1 Hellea sp.
ATCTGAGGGACCTCTCATTATATTGAGATTTCTTTTTATTGGAGGTGCGCTGTCGCCCCATTATAACACTCCATTAAATTTTATTGTAAATACATCTACTCTTTGGTTAAACACTGGTCGTAAACATCGCGTTAAGAGAATTTATTTTTTTATAATACATATTTAAATAAAAATTAATGTATTAAAGGTTTAGAATGCAAGAAAAATTCGACATAGTTGTAGTCGGAGCAGGGTTAGTTGGACTCACTGCTGCATTAGCTTGTGCGAAAAAAGGCGCTAAAGTTTGCATATTAGATCAAAAAAAACCCAACATCAAAGAAGATAAGAGGGCATCAGCCATTTCGGCTAGCAGCTTTGTTTTGCTAAAAAAATTAGGTGTTACAGACTTTCTTGTTGGCAATATACAAGCAATAGATAAAATACTTATATCTGATAGCCGAGTGGGTAGAAAAAATAAGTTTAATTTAAAATTTCAAAATTTAAATCATGCTAATTACAAAGGCTATATGATTGATAATAGTATTTTAAAAAATGCACTTTTAAAGATGGTTAAAAAAATTGATGGCATAACTATAAAGGCTCCAGTGAAAATTTTAAAAACTTCTACAAATAGCAGCAAAATAAAAATTAATTTAGATAATAACAGTATAATTGACGCTTCTTTATTGGTTGCAGCTGATGGAAAAAATTCTAATTTTAGAAAATCTGCAGATATAAGTGTTCGATTTACTCACTACAGGCAAAGTGCGATTGTGACCACAATAGGCCATGAGTTTGTACACAATGGGTCAGCACATCAATTTTTTTTCCCGGGTGGACCACTCGCTTTATTGCCTTTAACAAAAAACAGAAGTTCAATTGTTTGGTCTGACAGTTCACTAGCTTCAGATGCTGCCATGAGTCTAAACGATTCTGATTTTATTGATGAACTATCGCATAGAATTAACGGTTTATTAGGCAAGATAAAATTACTTGGGCCTAGGCAGATTTTTCCGCTAAATTTACAGATGGCTAATAGATATACTGCAAAAAGATTAGTACTTGTAGGAGATGCCGCTCATTCAATTCATCCTATTGCCGGCCAAGGCCTTAATTTGGGCCTCCGTGACGCAGCTGCACTGGCTGATAATGTAGCATTAAGTATTCGTGAAAATATAGATTTGGGAAGTGAAGTAATCCAAGAATATGAAAAATGGCGCATTTCTGATAATAATAAACTTGGAATTACCACTGATATATTAAATCGTTTGTTTTCAAATAAAAATAGCTCACTTCGTTTTGTAAGGCGCTTAGGGCTAAATGGTGTTAACCACTCGGAATTATTGAAAACATTTTTTATTGAAGAAGCTTCCGGCCTTACGGGAGAACTCCCAACTTTAATGATTGAAAACTAAACTAACCGCTTTATTTCGGCAAGGGCCCATTGGAAACGATTGGCCAAATGAGTTGCTCTAGAGTAGATGTTTTTGGTAAGTCCTCAACACCAAAATCAGCAGGGTAGCGTCTTTCTATTTTTGCAGTTCCAAATATAACATCCCAAATAAACAGCATATTACCAAAATTCCCTTTGTAATGTGTTATACCGTCATCTTTATATTTTCCATGGTGAGCATGATGGGTAGCCGGCGTACTGATGGTTCGCTCTATTACCCACATAATTTTCGACAGCCCTTTAACTTTATAAAGGGGTTTATCCCATGGAAGGTCTGAATGTGCACCAAATATAATAGTCATCTTCATAACTATATATACCGCGTAGACCCAGCCTAGACCGAGATATATTAACAGACCCGATAGCCATAAACTTGGCATCAGGAAATAGTAAAAGACATTGTTTCTATAAACTAAGCGTATGCTCATATATTCAGCATTATGATGAGGCCTATGAAGTTTATAGAGCCATTTCACGCTGTGTGAAAGTCGGTGCCACCAATATTGAGTGAGGTCGTCAAAAATTAAGAAAAGTGAGAAAGCAACCAGGGGGCTTATACCTATTAGACTATTTTCGAATGATGGAAGGTATAGTTGGCTTAGGAGGTAGGCCGATGTTAAGACTAGGGGCTGTGTGACAAGAAGAAGACTTCCAGCACTAATGACCTCAACTAATCCGTCGCTAAGTTTTTGATTATTTTTTCTAAAAAAACTTGTAAAGAAAACTTCTAAAAGAATAAAGAATAAATAAATAAGTAGAATTGCTACTATTTCTGTTTTCATAATCATATCCTCCATCATGCAATATCTTTACAACTGACGGATAGCAACTCAATTTTAATGGTGCTTAGTTAGTATGCCATTTTTAATTTCAAATTGTTGCGCTCTATCTCCGAAGGCCTCAAAAAGCAAAGCATCTGTACCGGTCATAAATATTTGAGTACCCAAGCTTATTAACTCTTCTATTAGAGCTGCCCGTCTATCCATATCTAAATGCGCTGCAACCTCATCGAGCAATAAAAGAGGCGATCTATCAGCTTGAGCGCGTGCATGGGCAAGAGTTAAACCAATCAACAAGGCCTTCTGTTCTCCCGTAGAGCATTGAGATGCATCTATATTTTTTTCTATGTTAACAACATTCAGGTCAGATTTATGTACACCATGTAGAGTCCTGCCTGCCTTCATATCTAGTGAACGTGTTGATTTGAACTTTTCACGAAGATAATCTTCTATATCTTCAAAAGCCATGCCTTTTTTGAACTTTTCTTCAGCGTCTCCTTCAAGGCTTACCTTTCCTCTTGGGAATATATCATTTGATTGAGAACGGTTATCTATTTCTTGATTAAGACGATCCACTGTTTCTGTTCGAGCTTTCGCTATAGACGCTCCTTGGCTAGCCATATCACTTTCAATAGCTTCAAACCAACCTTTGTCATTAATTCCATCTGACAGTAAGCGATTTCTTTCAGACCGCATTTTTTCATACCTTAATGTGGTTAGCCCATGTGAGGGAGTGTGTACGAGAGTAAATCTATCTAAAAATTTTCTACGGTCTGCTGCAGGTCCGGTAAAAAGGCGATCTTGCATTGGAGTTAACCACATCAAAGTAATTAGTTTTGCAAGTTCTGTGCCTGTTGAGTTTTTCCCATTAACTTTGGTAATCTTACGTCTAGGATTTTCTGGTATTTGCCCGATAGACAGCCTAGTTTGATTTAATTCCGCATTAATACCCCAGGCCTTATATTTTTTTTCAGATGATAATCTAGATAGTTCTTCTATTTTTGCCCCTCTTAACCCTCGCCCAGGGGATAGAAAAGAGATGGCTTCAAGCAGATTAGTTTTCCCGGCTCCATTTGACCCAAAAAGAACAACAGGGCGTCTATCAAATTTTATATCTAGAGACTCATAAGACCTGAAGTCTGTTAGACGGAGGTAGTCTATATAACTCACGATATAGTTGTGATTAAACGCGCAATGGCATTAGTACGAAAAGTGCATTTTCATCCTCAGTATCTTTAACCAAAGCCGGAGCGGCAGGGTTATCTAGAAGAAAGACTGCATCCCTTCCTTCAATTTGTCCCGCGACATCTAATAGGTATTTTGCATTAAAACCGATCTCTAAAGGCTCTGAACTGTAGTCCACTACTATATCTTCGTGTGCATTCCCACTCTCTGGGTTGTTCACAGTTAATGATAAAGAGTCTTGACTTAATGCAACTTTAATTGATCTGGATTTTTCTGCTGATATTGTAGCCACGCGGTCAACTGCATTAGCAAAAACTTTATTATCTATAGTTAGTTCCTTATCATTTCCTTTAGGTATAACTCTTTCGTAATCTGGAAATGTTCCGTCTATTAATTTTGATGTTATAATAGCTGAATTAAAGTGAAACCTGACTTTTGCTTCTGATATTGAGATTGCGATATCTGCGTCGCTACCATCGATTAGACGGCGTATCTCTGCAATAGTTTTACGCGGCATTATCACGCCAGGCAAACCCGCTGCTCCTTCAGGCAAGTCCATTTCTGCTAATGCTAAGCGGTGTCCATCTGTTGCTACGGCCCTGAGTTTTCCATTGTGCCCATGTACGTATATACCATTGAGGTAGTAACGAGTTTCTTCTGTAGATATTGCAAATTTTGTTTTATCAATAAGCCTAGTAAGCTCAGGCGCTTTTAAAACAAAACTATGAGTAAATCCATCAGCTGTCATTTTCGGAAAATCGCTAGATGGTAAGAGTGGAAGTGTGAAATGCGACCTTCCTGCATCAATATCTAATCGCCCGTCAGAATTAATTTGCAAATTAACTTGAGACCCATCAGGTAGTTTGCGTGCTATATCATAAAGTGTGTGAGCGGGTGCTGTAACTTGCCCTGGCGCACTTACAGTAGCGATAGCTGCTTCTGAAACCTCTATATCTAAATCTGTGGCGACCAGAGTTATATTGTTTTCATTTGCGTCTATGAGTACATTCGAAAGAATTGGTATTGTGTTACGGCGTTCTACAACATTTTGCACATGACCAAGTGCTTTTAAAAGAGCGGCGCGTTCTATAGAAATCTTCATCAAATTAGCCTAAATAAATTTTGTTGCTAATAAACTGAGTAAATCAGAATACTATCAGTAGAAATATCATAGCTCAAATAGAGAAAAAGCCAAGACCTGATGTGGATAACTAAATTGCCAAGTTAATTTAGTATTCATTGACGTTTCTTCAATATATGTTCTATTGCTTCTTATAAAAACCATGACAGGAAAGTAATGTCTACCGATATTTTAATGAGCTCAAAAGCATGGCCATTTGAGCAAGCAAAGCAAATACTAAGAAGGCTGGATATTGAAAAGCGCCGTGGTTATGAACGCGGCGATAAGCCTGTTATTTTTGAAACTGGATATGGCCCATCAGGTCTTCCACATATAGGAACCTTTGGCGAAGTAGTGCGAACAACTATGGTGATGAATGCTTTTCGGGCCTTAACAGCAAATCAAATACCAACGAAACTAATATGCATCTCTGATGATATGGATGGAATGCGTAAAGTTCCTCCTACTGTACCTAACCCTGCCAAACTTGAAGAGTTTCTGCAGAAACCTTTAACTGATGTTCCTGACCCGTTTGGAACTGCCACAAGTTACGGAGCAAATATGAATGCTCGGCTTTGTGCTTTTTTGGATAGCTTCGGATTTAAGTATGAGTTTAGATCCGCGACTAATTTGTACCGAGAAGGAAGTTATGACAAATGGCTGCTTTTAACTTTAGAGAAATATGATGAAATCATGGCGGTAATGTTACCGACCTTAGGGGAGGAAAGGAAAGCTACTTATTCTCCATTTCTTCCAATATCACCCAAAACGGGCCGAGTTTTATATGTGCCAATGAAGTCTATTAACTCAGTAGATGGGACTATAACTTTTGATGACGAAGACGGATGTGAAATAACAACTTCCGTAACGGGTGGTAACGTTAAATTACAATGGAAACCAGATTTTGGAATGCGTTGGGCTTCCCTTGGCGTTGATTTTGAAATGTTTGGAAAGGACCATCAAGATAATGCCCCGTTATATTCAAAGATCTGCAAAATATTAGGTGGAAACCCACCAGTGCAATTTGTTTATGAGTTATTCTTAGATGAAAAAGGTGAAAAAATTTCAAAGTCTAAAGGTAACGGGATATCAGTGGAAGATTGGCTTAATTATGCCCCTCAAGAAAGTTTATCTCTTTTTAACTACCAAAAGCCTCGAGCCGCTAAAAAACTATATTTCGACGTCATTCCAAAAAATGTAGATGAATATTTCCAGCATCTCGCCGCTTGGAGTTCTCAAGACACTAAGTCACGTTTATCAAACCCTGTTTGGCACATTCATAATGGAAAGCCTCCAAGCTTTGTACCCCCAGTTTCATTTAGTTTACTACTCAATTTAGTCAGCGCGGCTAACGCATCGGATAAAAATATTTTGTGGGGTTTCATCAAAAGGTATGCACCCGATGCAAATCCTATTGAGAACCCAACACTTGACCATCTTGCCGGGTTTGCTGTCAGGTATTATGAAGATTTTGTAAAACCAAACAAAGTTTACCGTGAGCCAACTGACCAAGAGTTTAAGGCCCTTAAAGATTTAGCTTCAGAGCTGGCTTCGATTCCTGCAGCCCAATCAAAAGACTCAGAGATTTTACAGACCTTAATTTTTTCAGTTGGAAAAAAATATGATTTTGAGAACTTAAGAAATTGGTTTAGGGCTATCTATG
>JABGVR010000140.1 GCA_018645985.1 Hellea sp.
GCCTCTTTAGCTCCTACCGTTACCAAGACTTCAGTCTCTGGGTTTACCTCTATTTTTTGCTCGATCAACATCTTTCTGGCTATCTCATATCGTAACTCAGACAACCCACGCGTGTCAGAATAGCTCGAGCCCGAGGACATATTAATTTTCTGAATTGCTGCTTGCCGAGCTACATCAGGTGACGCGCCCTGATCTGAAAAATCAATTACCTCAACCCCATCGGCCCTTAACGCTCGTACTTTAGCAATTAGATCTTGAGAGATTGCAGGGTTAATCTTTTTTACCCGCTCAGCATAATTAAAATCATTCATGGTTTAACTTTATCATTAAAATTATATCTCACCATAAAGCTCTATTTTTATAGTATGAATTAGAAAAAAAAATAAGTGTTTAGCAGAACAGATAAGGCACAAATCACGTCGGAGCCTTATCTGTCCTCTAATACAAATTTACTTTATGAAATTTTCGCTTTTATACGGACACTGATCACTCAAAAGCCTCTGAACACCTGCTGATTGATCCCGCACATATCCAGCTTTTGGACTTGGCCCCTGGAACCACTCATCATAGATCTCTCTGTACATTCCAGTTTTAACCATATAGCAAAAGGCACCGTTAACCGTATCAGCCCATTTGCTATCATTATTAGGTAAAATCATACCCTGATTGATACAAAAAAGGTCTGGTCCGGTAACCTCCCACTTGCTCGGGTCCGCCGCCTTCATTTTTAGTCTGTGAAGTGCATCATCTAGAGTAACATGTGCATCAGTTTTACCCTGCTGCAGTCCCAGAAAACCATTAGGGTGTTTATCGAAAGATATTATTTTTACGGGAGGGTTGAACTTCCCCTCTTTATTCATTGTATTTAGCAGTCTCTCCTCGATACTCGCTTTAGTAACACCCACACGCTTTCCTGCAAGATCATCAATTGAATTTATACCACTGCCGACAGGGGTTAACTTTTTCACACAAACAGAATTAACAACATGTGAAAAATCAACTGCTTCTTGACGCTTTAAACTAATACCCGTTGCTCCCCAATTCCAAAAATTTGTGCCATTTAAAATTAATGGAATACGTGTTTGTGGAGTGACAGCCTTAAGGGTTGCTTTTAATTCTACGCCTGTCTTCTTAGATATCACACCAACCATTGCACGGCTCATTTCAACAGACCAGCCCGTCCAAGTGCCATCTGACTCGACATAGGCATAGGGTGCCGTCGACTCCCGAGTGCCAATAAAAATTTCTTTGTTTTTAATTACTTTATCAAGAACACTGTCTGCTAAAGCGGGAGAACTGCTGGCGCTGACGCCAAAAGTCAACAATGACGCACTAAGCGCCAAAAACACAAATTTTTTCATAATCTCAATACCTCCTATCATTTGACATATAACAAACACTAGGATCAAATTTTGTTTTTCTATAACGCAAATACTTAAACCCAGAGATGAATTTTATTTAAGTCTTGAAAAAAAATAATTTGTTACTGATTATAAGTCTATTAAAGACAAAAAATCGGTTAAAACATGGCTAAAGTTCCACCATTACGTGCGCTAACAGTGTTTTTAGCAGTTGGCCGATGCGGCACGTTTAAAGAAGCTGGCCGCGAATTAAACATCACTACATCGGCTGTCAGCCATCAAATAAAAGAACTAGAGTTATTTTTGGGACGCCAAATGTTTGATAGGTTCAATCGGGGAGTGCGATTGACCATGGAGGGATCTGCCTACTTTAAAATTGTCAACGAAGCATATTCAACCTTTGAGAGAGCAACTCTCGAAATGCTCGGCAGACCATCGAGAGAGACCTTAACCATTCATTCTGGTATTAGCTTTGGCTTACGTTGGTTATCGCCGCGTATTCAATTATTCATGGATGAATATCCAGATATTGATATAAGAATTCTTACGCCAACAGCCGCTTGGGGCGCTCGAAAACTCCCAATTGATGTTGATGTCCGCTTTGGAGTTCCAGACCTGCCAGGCATGATCGTAGAGCCGTTACCACCAGAAACAATCGCACCAATGTGCAACCCTGATTTATTGAAGGGTGATCATCCACTCAAAAAAATTGAAGATTTAGTTCACTTTCGACTCATCGACTCTGATATACGGGCAGCGAGCTGGGCAAATATTTTTGCCGAAAATAAACTCATTTTACCTGTGTGCTCTCATATCAAACTTGGGAATACTTTGCTCGCCCTTGAAGCAGCAAGAAATGGCCTCGGAATAGCGATGGAGGGAGAATTACTCGCTAGAGAAGATTTAATATCGGGAAGCTTGGTCACTCCTCCGGCATTAAAAAGGTTATCTACAACCCAGTCTTTGCGAAGTCTGGTCATATCCGAAGCAAAGGAAAAGTTAAGGCCAATAAAATTATTTCGTGAATGGTTCTTTGATCAAGTCAATGACGAAATATATCGGAGCTTATGAAAGCTGTTATTACCTCTCTCAATACGCCAACCCATCAAGTAAACTGGCCGTTTGAGACGCAAGCCCAACCATTCTAAGCCCGACTCCCTTCAACAAAGTCCAAAGCTGATTAAGAAACGTCCTCAGTAACCCCGGTCAGAGTTTCACGCTCCAAGCTGCGCGGTCCTAGAACCTTTATGTTTTGATGGCGTCTATTGGAGCGCGAACCGCGGCTCTTTGGTTCAGGCAAGGTTGCAGGTAAGGTTTTGATAGTTGACCATATATGATGATCTGTTAAGTTATTGATATATATGGATTCAGTCACGGATTGGCGCTACGGATAGGCATCGAAC
>JABGVR010000141.1 GCA_018645985.1 Hellea sp.
ACCATGTCGGGAATACTTTCTTCCCATTGCGCCTGCTTAATAGAAGCTAATTTTTGATCGCTCAATGATACAATCAAATCTTTACCTTGTAGAAACCTAGAGGCCTTTGGCCTATCGACTCTAATAATTACTGCGCTCTCACTTTTAGGTATAGATTGCTGTGTTACTCCTAGCCTGTAAACTTGATTAGCAGGCGCCGGTTCTGGTAAAAGAAAAGATGTACATCCAATCGAAAACATTGCCATGATAAGAGATAGAAACTTTAAAGCTTTCATTGTGGTAACTCCACCTTTTCTTCACTAGAACCAACTATAAATGCAGTTGGGTTTTGCTCAAAGTTAATGAGAATACTCTCAAGCCCTAATACTACACGTCTGATACTATCGATTGTTTCTTCAATATCTGTAAGTCCAGAATTCGATAAGCGGTTTATGGCATCACGGCCATCCGTTATCAATTGATTTGAATCTTTTGATAGCACCTCTATAGCGGATAAAGTTTTATCTAGCTTTTCCATTGAAATTTTTGACCTGTCCAATACTGTTTTTACATCAGTTTCAATTAATACATCAAAATCTTTTGCTGCTACATCAACCGCATCAGCAGCTAAAGAGACATCGCTGGAAGCCTGCTCAATAGATTGCATTGTTCTGTTAAAGATTTCAGGATCTACTTTAAGGTCAACAAAATTACTCGTTATTACTTTTAAATTATTCAAAATTTCATGAAAGTCCATTATAGCTTCTGGAGTCATAACGGCATTTATTCTAGCAAGAGCTGCTTGTGATGACTCCATAACAGTGCCTCCACTTCCAAGCAATAAATCTATCCGACTAGCTTCTCCTTTTAATCTAAATGGGTCTTTATCTGTAGAGTTTTTAATTATTCGTGAATTTGGTCCCCCGGGGATAATTTGTATATAATTCAACCCAGTCAATCCAAGCGGTTCCATTCGTCCAATACTCTCAAAATCTATAGGTGTATTAGACTCGACCTGTATATCGACTATAACAGAGTTATTATCATTGGGATCAATTCGTAATTCGGTAATATCGCCGACTTTTAGGCCGTTAAAACGTACCTCTGTTCCCTCGGAGAGTCCTTGGACCCCCCCTCTAAAAGAAATTTCATAATTATCAAATTTTTTATCGAATTGCGCATTAGAAAGCCACGCCGTAAAAGCTAGAAGGGCAGCCAAAGAGACTAGAACAAATGTTCCTATTAAGGCGTAATGGGCTTTTCTTTCCATACAAACAATCGACCTTTAATTGAATCGCGACCTAGGGCCGTTGAAGTATTCTTTAACCCATGGATTATCATATTTCGCTACCTTATGCAGACTATCAATAATGGCAATCTGTTTATTTATTAAAACGGCTACTTTATCGCAGGTATTTAGCAGACTGTCTAAATCATGGGTTACCATTACAACTGTAAGATCCATAGAGGTTTTCAAACTCAAAATTAATTCATCAAATGCATGAGCAGCTATAGGGTCAAGGCCTGCTGTAGGCTCATCTAAAAATAATAATTTAGGGTCTAAAGCCAAAGCACGAGCCAATCCCGCTCTTTTTCTCATACCGCCAGACAACTCAGAAGGATATAAATCTAGAGCTTCAGATGTTAAACCAACCATTTGTATTTTCATAGAAGCAATGCCCCGCAATAATTGCTCGCTCAAATTTGTATACTCCCTCAAAGGAACAAGAATATTATCCAATATAGTCAATGATGAAAACAGGGCTCCACCTTGGAATAATACACCTATAGAATTATTTAATTCTCTTATATCATTTCTCTTAAGCTTTTTTCGACTAAGGCCGTTAAAAAAAATTTCTCCACATTGAGGCTCGATTAATCCAAGCATTGTATTCATTAAAACTGATTTTCCAGAACCAGATCCTCCAACTATACCTGTTATTTTACCTTCTTCAGCATGGAAGTTAAGATCTTTATGTACAAATTTTCTACCAAATTTAGTGGTTATACCCTTTGCATCTACGGGATGATATCTTTTCATTACACCCCCATTTGGTAAAATAGAATCGCAAAAATTGCATTCAACGCAATAACAGCAAAAATTGATTGAACTACGCTCTGAGTTGTTCTTGATCCCAATGACTCAACACTTCCACTGACAGCCAGACCTTGTCTACAGCCGATAATTGCAATCACAATAGCAAAAAAAGGCGTTTTCACCAAACCAACCCAAAAACTCTCGATTCCAACGGCTTCATTTAGTCGGGTTAAAAATAATATTGGGGAGATATCCATAGTCATCCAGGCAATTAACATACCAGAGAAAATGCCGCTCATCATTCCTAAAAATGTCAAAATTGGTAATGCAATGATGCATGCTAAAGCCCTTGGGAAAACCAAAGTTTCATAAGCATCTAATCCTATCACTTTTAAAGCATCAATTTCTTGACGCATTTTCATCGCTCCAATTTGAGCAGTAAAGGATGAATTGGATCGACCAGCTACCAGAACGGCTACTATAATAGGTGCTAGCTCTCTCAGTACGGATATACCAACGAGGTCTACCATAAAGATTGAAGCTCCAAAGGCAGCCAGAAGGTTTACACCCATATAAGCAATAACGGCTCCGACAAAAAAACAAAGAGTCATGACTATTGGTACCGCATTAACACCTATCTCTTCAATCAACGCAACCACAGATTTCCACCGCACTTTCTGCGGCCGAAAAATAAAATGCATGAGAACCATAAAAAATTGCCCCAAAAAAGCTAGGGTCTCAACAAGCTCATAAAAAAATCTATCAGTTCCCTTTCCAATATTGGTCAAAATATCGTACCACCTTCTTTTTTTATCACCAGCAGAGCAACTAATTGAGGCTATTACAAGTTTCATCAATGTAGAATAACCTTCATCACTATTACAAATAATCCAGTCGCATTTATCTTTGGGGTTAACCCTTAATGCCTGACTAAGTATGAAAGCGCCTGCGGTATCTAAATTATTTAATTTTAAGAAATCATATTGAACAGATTCATATTCATAAGCATCAAGATTGGCTTTAAACTTGGAGATATCATTATCAATATCTTTAATTGTCCAAGATCCAGTCACATCGACAAGCAAAACCTTATCCTTAACAGACAGTTTATACTTATCATAAATCATATTGAAATTTGAAGGCATATAAGTAACGATAAAAGTACTGAGCTGGAGGTCAAGGCCGTTTATGACAAGAAAATTAATAGTAACAGAAGAAAAATGGCCAATCAAAGGGTCTTTTAGAATATCTCGAAGTAACATTACGGAAATTACAGTTGTCAAAGTAAGTATAACTGAAAATGGATTTCAAGGTTATGGTGAGTGCCGCCCCTACTCAAGGTATAATGAAACACCTGAAAGCGTTTTAAGGCTTATTGAATCAGTTAGAACCAATATAGAAAAAGGTGTAAAAAATATAGAATTACAATCTTTGCTACCTGCTGGTGCTGCGCGTAATGCAATAGATTGTGCACTCTGGGACTTAGAAGCTAAAATACAAAATAAATCAATATCTGAACTTTTGAAAATTCCATTGGCAAAACCAAGAAAAACAGCTTTCACATTATCAATTGATACACCTGAAAATATTAAAAAAGCCGCTGAGAAAGCTGTTTCTTTCTCAATATTAAAAATTAAAATCAACGGTTTTGCAGGCTTAGAAGCATGCTTAGCCGCATTAAAAACTCGTCCAGATGCAAAGTTAATAATTGATGCCAACGAATCTCTAGATGTCAAAAATATAGTTAAATTTCTTAATGCGCTCAAAAATTCTCCTGTTGCCATGGTAGAACAACCATTGCCCGACAAAGACTACAACCTGATTCCTAAACACTTAAATGGATTACCGGTAATCTGTGCGGATGAGTCACTTCATACAATCAATGACTTAAATAAGCTTTGGAATGCAGGCTATAGGGCAGTAAATATTAAATTAGATAAATGCGGGGGTCTCACAGCAGCGCTTAAATTAATGCATGCCGCAAAGAAAAAGGGCTTTATAATAATGAATGGCTGTATGGTAGGAACTTCATTGGCGATGGCACCTATAATGTCCCTTGAATGCTTTGCGGATTATATTGATTTAGACGGACCATTACTATTATTAAAAGATCGTAAACCAGGTATGAATTATGAAAAGGGTATAATACATCCCGCTGAAAGAAGTTTATGGGGTTAATTTAATTAAGCTGAAGGTATACTGCTAGTTCGTTTCAGCCCGATTACTAAAGCTATTAGTTACATCACGTAATCTATCAACTAAATCATTGTATACTACAAACTCATCAAAATTAGTATTTCCCGAAGTTTTTATAAGAGCATCTTCAAAGACTTGTAGAGCCATACGCGAGGCAATTAATGCTTGTTCAAGGTTAGTTATTTCCTTTTGATAAGATTTTTTTTTGGATGCCGTATTTAAATACAATATAGCAGAATCAACTGTTTTCTCCACGTGCATTGATGCAATTCTAATATCTGATAGGGTACTTTCTAAATTATCAGCTGTTTCAACATAACTCTGATTGGCATCATTTACTTTTGCATTATCCGATAAACCCTCTAATAGCACTTTCGCAGCAAACTGCATTTGTTTTCTGTTATTTTTGACAGCAAACCTTCTTTTGGAAAAGACCGCAGCTAATCGAGAGGTAGCTTTTTTAACAACATTATCTTCTTCTAAATCATTTCCTATCTCTGACGGAGCCTCAGGGGAATTAATTATATCAACTGTTGTGCAAGCACAAATGAACATTAAGAAAACTATAGTTAAAAACCTGAATCTCAACATATTGAATCCAATTTATATTTTATATTTTTTAAAAGTATGAACGCTTGTTAAGTTTTATTTAATTTATGGAAAAGAGATAATAAAACATAAATAATTACCATGAGAGTAATTAAACTCAGCCCTCCTGAAATTTTGGAATAAAGTTGAGGAAGAAATTTTTGGAGCACCCCAAGTACTAAGACCATACTCATGAAAACTGGCGCAATCCACTTCACAAAAAACATCACAAACCTTCCTAACTTCTCGCCTTCACCTGATATCTCTTCAGAAACAATACTTCTATTTAATCTTGCTCCTGTAAATAAAACTATCAGCAATGCTGATAGAGGTGCTAAAATTGGGCCCGCCAGACCAGTGTCTATAAACTCAAAAAACTTCTGAGAATAAAGCGAACCAAAGCCGAGGGCAGTAATTGCAAACCCTGTAATCCACGCAGCTTTCTTTTTTGTTAAGTTGTATTTTTCAGCAACATAAGCCACTGAAGGTTCCAATAAAGATACTGAGGAAGTAATTGCAGCAAAGAAAGCTAAAAAGAAAAATGCAGCACCAATATACCAATAATTGGCCAGCGCTGTAGGAAGAGTTATAAAAAATATTCCAGCCCCTGCATTAAAACTCAAATTATTAGCAAAAACAATTGGGAAAATAGCAAGCCCCGCAGTTAAGGCTACGAGTGTGTCAGCCAAACTAATTCCAACTGCCGCCTTTGGGATACTGACATTCTTTGGTAAATAAGAACCGTATGTCAGCATAATTGCATTGCCGATCCCGATCGAGAAGCAAGCCTGGCCAAGAGCAGATGTTGCAACCTGCGGAGTAATTTTTGAAAAATCAGGAGTGAACATAAATGTTAAAGCTTTTCCTGTGCCTCCCGAGGGAATACTAGTGATAACAGAATAAGCTGCTAAACAAATAAGAAGCAAAAAGAATAATGGCATCAGTAAGCGTGCGGCGGTTTCTATACCTTTATTAACGCCGCGAGCGACTAACCATATTGTTAACAAGGCGAATAAAAGAAAATAAGGCATAACACTTGTTGGTTCATTTAGCATTGTTCCAAACTCATCTGATATTAATTCAGGGGTCTGTTCAGAGAACGAATTACCCAAAAATCTAACTAAATAATTCAGAACCCAAGCAGCTACAACGCAATAAAAACTAACAATCAAAAATGATGCCATCATTCCAAGCCATGCACCTGCACTCCATAACTTAGAAACCCCACTACGAACAGCTAAGTCATTTTGTGACCCAACAGCACTAGCCGACTGGCCTGCCCGGCCAATAATAAATTCACTCATTAAAACAGGTATGCCAACAAAAACAATGCATGCCACATAAATGATCAGAAAGGCTGCGCCACCATTTGTGCCTAGTTCAGCTGAAAATCTCCAAAGGTTTCCTAATCCAACAGACGACCCTACCGCAGCCATTGTAAATGCAAATTTTGATGACCATTGCGCTGTGCCAACTGAAGACATATTATTCCCCGTGTAAATACCTAAGAAGTTTACTTAAGCTTTTAAACAGAACGGTCAAGTTTAGTTCAGTTAGTTTTTCATAAAAAATAGTTAGGACTCGCTAATAGGTAGATTTTTTAATTTAATTTAGTTCTTAAATTTACTCGATGGTAATTTTGAGTCCCTGTTAATATATGCGGATAAAATTAAACCAAAACCTGTCATTACGGTAAGAAGAACTGTGCCCCCATAAGACATCAAAGGTAAAGGCACACCAACAACGGGCACTAGCCCCATAATCATTGCTAAATTTATGAATATGTAAAGTGCAAAAGTAATCGTAAATCCAAGTATTAAAAGCTTTGAATACACCTGTTTACACTGGAATGATAACCACACACATATACCAATAATAACCATATATATTGCTATGGTTGACAAACTACCGATAAAACCGAATTCTTCACCTATTACGGTAAATATAAAATCTGTTCTATTTTCAGGAACATAGTCAAGCTGCCGTTGTGTGCCACTCATAAAGCCCTTACCATTGAATCCACCACTGCCTAATGCAATTTTTGATTGAGTAATATGATAACTTGCCCCGTTTGGATCATGGGTCGGGTCCAAAAAAGTCAAAATACGTTCACGTTGGTAAGTTTTTAATCCAAAAATAAAGAACAAAGGAATAGAAATAAAAGAAAAAATTAAAAAACCAGCTAATAAACGCCATTTAATACCCGCTAAAAAAATAATCGATAAACCTGTTGCCGCTACTAATAATGTAGTGCCTAAGTCTGGCTGACGCATAATGAAAAACATTGGAATAAATATAATTAAAAACGCTCCAAATAAGCCGTAAATACTTGATACGCGCCACCTTGGAAGATCATGATAAAAACGCGATAACGCCAAAACAATAGCTAATTTCATTATCTCAGAGGGCTGTATTCTCGCTAATTGGTAATTTACTATTTGCAAATCTATCCATCTCTTTGACCCATTCACTGTGACGCCCATGAGATCGACAGAAATTAAAAGAATTAGGATCATTATATAAAAAGGATAAGAAATCGTGTACCATAATCTTAGATCTATTATTGCGATAAATAACATAAAAAAAGTGGCAAAGATCATTCTATAAAAATGTTGTTTGGCTCCGCTTAACCAATCGCCTCCGGTAGCCGCATAAATCATGGCTACGCCTAAAAGTCCTAATGCAAAAATTAAAACGACTAATAACAAATTAATCTCTGATAACTTGGAGGTTGTCTTTTTGTAACCTAAAAGTAAATTATACATCGGTAGCAACCGCGCTTTTAATTTTTTTACCCTCGGGAATACCGTCTCTTATCAGTGCAGTTTTTAGAATATTTCTTGAGATTTCTATAGCTCGCTTGGACCCTGTACCACCGTGCTCAACCAAACAACTAACTGCAAATCGGGGCTTTTTAAAAGGTGCATAACCAACAAATACATTATGATCACGCAACTTCCAGGGCAGATCCTCATCTCTTCTCAATTTAGAACGCCGTTCTTTTTCAGAAATTCCTCTTACTTGGCCAGTCCCGGTTTTACCCGCAATTTGCAATTGCCCTAAATCTAGTCCGTATTTTTTATAAGCCGTTCCCCCTGGCTCCTCACATACGGCTAGCATAGATTTTTGTACAAAAGCGATGTGAGAAGAATCGATATCAAGACTTTTAAATTTTAATAGGTTTTGTCCAATAATTAAATTAGGTGTAAGAGAATCCTTACCGTTTGCTAGACGCGCAACCATCACAGCCATTTGGAGCGGTGTAGACAATACAAACCCTTGACCTATAGAAGCGTTCAGTGTGTCTCCTACTTTCCAGCTATTACCTAATTTTAATTTTTTCCATTTCGGGTCAGGCATTATCCCCGACTTAAGACCATTTAGACCGATATTAAATTTTTCACCAAACCCAAGTCTTCGACCCATAGATGCAATATTTTCTATACCTACTTTTTGGCTTAATTCATAAAAATAAACATCACAAGAATTCTTTAAAGCCTCTCGCATATTGACAGGGCCATGCCCCCCACGCTTCCAGCAATGAAAAGTACGATTTCCTAAATTAACTTTTTGACGGCATGTTATTTTATCTTTGGGGTTCATGAAGCCACCTTCCAAAGCAGCGAGCATCACAACCATCTTAAAGGTTGATGCTGGAGGATACCCTCCTGCCAAAACTTTATTGTATTGAGGACGTCTTTCATCATTATTAAGTTCATCCATCTGCTTTTGAGTTATTCCCGAAACAAAAAGATTTCCATTGAACGTTGGCATCGATAGCATTGTTCTAATCTCTCCTGTGAGGACATCCATAACAACTATTCCGCCACTATCATTACCGAAGAGTTCAGCTGCTTTTTTTTGTAATTCAGAATCAAGAGTTAACCAAATATCTTGTCCATTTATGGGCGCATCATTGCTATTAGGAAACTCTCTTACAGTCCGGCCTGAAGCGTTTACTTCAACTTTAAGTTTTCCAGAGCTGCCGCGGAGTAATTTATCAGCGCTACTTTCAATACCGGTTTTACCTATTTTAAATGAAGGTTGCTTTAATAGTGGGTCTTTATCATCTTCAAGATCTATAGGACTTGGAGATCCAACATATCCGATTGTATGAGAAAAAAGACCGTCATTGGGATAAGACCTTCCCAGACCAACCTGGGGAATTACTCCAGGGAAATCAGGTGTTTTAAAATTTAGTTTTGAAAACGTACCCCAATCTAAATTTTCTTTAATTAGAACGGGAACAAAACTAGCATGTTTGCTTATATTTTTTTTTATCCGGGTTATATTGGAAGTACTAAGTGATAATATTTTTTTGAGCTTTAATAACGTAGCCTCAATATCTTTTACTCGTTCTGGGATGAGTACTAAACTGAAGTTTTGACTATTTATGGCCAACTCATTTCCATACCTATCCAGTATGCGACCGCGGGACGGAATGGTTATATTAAAGTTAAACCTGTTATCATCAGAGAGAGCTCTGTAATCTTCGGCTTTTAAAATTTGCAAATAGTAAAGCCTACTGCTCAAAACCCCGAATACTCCAGCCCCCAAAGAACCTAATAAAGCTGCCCTACGGTTTATGGAAACTTGGTTATGTCTCTCATTATCACTCATTAAACTAAATCACGAAGGAATTGGTCTATAAATATTTTCTTTAACAAATGTCTCAAGCCAAAAGCTAATGGAAAAAGACAAGTTGCTACAATTGATTGAATAATTAAAGGCATTAGTCTGGGTGGAATTTCTATTGAAAACCAAACAAAAAAATAAAGCAAAATTGATGAAAAAAATAAAAATGAAAACCATGAAAAAAAAGCAGTTTTAAAAACTAAAGACTTTAATCTCATATGAGGCTTAAATACTGCAAAGTTAATTAAAAATATTAGAGACCACAAACCCAACGGTCCCGATGAAACAATATCAAGAATCAATCCAAATATAAATATTATACAAATTGATAATATTATTTTATCTGTACGTGGCCATATATAAATCCCTATCAAAGGTAAATAAATAAAATTTATCACTGTATTAAAAACATTAAAACTCGAAACAGATACTAATACTAAAATTAACATCAGTAATGATCCAACCAATAAACCACCACGAGCAAAGGGCTGTAAAACTGGACGCAATGGCATAATTAGAAACCCACCGAAATACTTGACAATTCATAGGTTTGGTTGCCTTGCATTCCTGTTTGAAATATTGGGATTTCAATAGGACTATAATGAGTTACTAGGACCCAATCTATAACTTTGCTATTAGTGTTCAAGTTAACAACTAATTTTCCCGTCGCGTCTTTAATAACTAAGCCAACCTCTAAACCGGGGGGGAGCATGCCCCCGTCACCAGAAGTTAATACTTTATCTCCTTCAACCCAACCCTCGTAATTACTTGGAAATATTAGATTAGGGAAAATATCATTATTTCCTGCTAAAATAGCTCGTGAATTAGAACGCAGAGACATCACTGAAATACGACTATTAATATCAGTTAAAAGCAATACCCTAGAAGAATTTTTTCCTACGCGATGCACGTGACCGTAAAGCCCTTCGACCGTGCTAACAGCATACCCTTTTTGGATATTACTTTTTCTGCCAACATCAATTAGTGATGATCTCACAAATGGACTATTAACCTCGCCATAAGAACGAGCAACAGTTTGTACTTTACTTTTATCTCGCTCATTAGGAGAATTTAATAACTGCTCTAGTCTTGACAGCTTGAGCTCCATTATTCGAGACTCTTTTTGATAGTCTCTTAATTTATACAACTCTTCTCTTAAGGCTTTATTTTCTGAAAGGGCCTTAGATCTTTCAGCGATTGCTTCGGATATATTTTCAAATATACTTATTGGTATGGAAAGAAATTTAATTCCTGGAGTAGCAACGGCCTCAATGTTAGATCTTGTTTGCAAGAATATTGTTTGAGAGCCACGATCAGATACAAACAAAGCACTCGCCAAAAATAGTGCAGTAATTAAAGCTATATTTGATGCCTTTGTACTATTTGAATTGCTTCCTAACATAATCTGAAGAAAGGCTCCCCAATTAAATAATTTTAAACACCACTCGACAAAACATTTTTCCATTTAGTCAAGTTTTCAACAACAAACCCAGAACCTCGAACTACACATGACAACGGATCATCAGCAATTGAAACAGGTAATCCAGTTCGCCTTCGCAATTCAACATCTAAATTTCTAAGCAAGGCACCACCCCCTGTAAGCATAATTCCCTTGTCAACTATATCTGCCGCTAATTCAGGTGGTGTTGCTTCAAGAGCACTTTTTACAGCTTCTACTATTTGCTCAACTGGCTCAGCCAAACTTTCAGCTATCATCGCCTCGGTAACACGAATTTCTCTAGGAATACCATTCATTAAATCGCGTCCTTTAATTTGCACCATCATTCCTTCATTGTCATCTGGCATAGTTGCTGACCCTATTTCTTTTTTAACCCTCTCGGCAGACATTTCACCCAGAAGCAGGTTAGTAGTACGGCGCACATATTGTATTATGGCATCATCCATTACATCTCCACCCACTCTTACTGATCGCGAATAAACTATTCCATCAAGAGACAACACAGCAACTTCTGTTGTACCGCCACCTATATCAACAACCATGGATCCTGAAGGCTCATGTATTGGCAAACCTGCACCCAATGCTGCGGCCATAGGTTCTTCAATCAAATAAACACGTTTTGCACCTGCTTGTTCAGCTGACTGATGAATAGCCCTCCTTTCAACAGCAGTAGCACCTGAGGGAACACAAATTACTACATGTGGCTTACGAAGAATAAAAGACGACTTATTTACCTTTTTAATAAAGGTGCTTATCATAGCTTCAGCTACCTCAAAATCTGCTATAACTCCGTCCTTCATTGGCCTAATGGCTTCAATATGAGCTGGTGTCCGTCCAAGCATATTACTAGCTTCTTTACCAACGGCATGTACAACTTTTCTGCCATTTCTATTGGAAAACGCAACCACGGAAGGCTCGTTCAAAACTACGTCTTGCCCCTTAGCATAAACCAGCGTATTTGCAGTGCCAAGGTCTATGGCTATGTCAGATGAAATAGTACTCGTAAGAAAAGAAAACATGACTGCCTAACATTAAGATTGTTTTATGTTTTTGACAATGCTTTTTGCAGAACAAAAAAGCAAGTATATCATATAAAAGTTTCGTAAATTATCTATAATTTATTAGAAATATCTTCGGAATTGGAAAGTTTCCTTTTAATAAGAACAAAAATCAAGATAATTAAAGCTATAATAATTATTGTTAAAGAAATAAGTTGTCCCTGAGTAACTAATAGAATTCCATTTGACAGAAGGGCTAAAATTAAAATTTTAGGAATAATTCCTAAACTCGTACCAATCAAAAATGGGGTTAACTTTATCGATGAAGCACCTGCAGCCATATTAATAAGTATAAAAGGCCCACTAGGAAACAACCTAACAATGAAACTACTATAGATACTATTCTTATTTAAAAACCGTTTCAAATAAACCATTTTTTTGCCATTATATCGGCTTATTCTTTCATGACCCAGCCAATAACCAATAGTAAAATTTAGTGTTGCGGAAATGAGTGTTGATACCCATGCATAAAATGCACCATTAAGAGGTCCGAATGCAAATAAAGAGCCACTAATTAATATCCATTGAGGAACACCTAAAAAAGCTAAAATACAAAAAATTATTATGGTTACAGGTAAGGCAAAATATGTACCCTTAACTTCTGAGAAGAAGTCACTAATTTTATCAGAAGATAAAAATAAAGGATCTGAATAACCAAAAACTAGAACTAGTAATAATAAAGTAAAAAAAACAGTAGTTTTTACAGGTAAGGCAAATTTATCCATATGCTTAAAAATAAGTTTAGAGAAAGATATTTTCATATATTTTTTTATCTCTTCTGCAGTAAATTTCAATAGTGTTTGGAATAAATTTAATTAACGTTTCTATTTTGCAAAGCAGTTTTAAACTTTATAAGGTACTGTCTCCTCAAAATTTTTCCTTTGAGACTTAACGTGTATTTCATTCCAATTTTTTAGTTGCCCTCTAAACCAAGTAAATTGTCGTTTAGCAAAGCGGCGACTATTTCTCTTGGCAAGGTCAACAGCTTCATCCAAGCTAATATCACCTCTAAAGTATGGGAAGAACTCTCTCAAACCTATAGCCTTCATGATTGGTAAGCCTGGATCAATGTTTTTAGAAAAAATGCGCTCTGCTTCATTAAGTAAACCCTTTTCCATCATTAAATCAAATCGGTTATTAATTGCGTCATATAGCTTTTGTCTTTCAGGGAGAAGAACCGCGCAATGACAAAAAACTCTAGGAACAACGGGTTTAGTATTTTCCTGCCAAAAGCTAAGGGGCTTGTTAGTAGCTTTATAAACGTTTATAATGCGCATTAATCGATGAGGGTCCTTTCCAAGAACTCGGCGTGCTGCTTTTGAGTCTAACTTTTCTGCTAAATTTCTCAAACCTTCAATACCATTTTGCTCTAGAAATTTATTTGTCTCCAATATGATATCAGATGGAATACTTGGAATCTTTGCAATTCCGTCAATTAAAGATTTAAAATAAAGGCCTGTACCACCTGTAAGTATTGGGGTCTTTCCACGTGCCTGGATATCAATAATAAGACTTTCAACCTCTGATATCCAATTCCCAGCCGAATATCGAAAATTACTGTCTATATGTCCGAATAGATGATGCGGTATACTCAGCATTTCAGATTTGCTTGGTCGCGCACTTATAATGCTTAACTCTGAGTAAACTTGCATTGCGTCTGCATTTATGATTTCTCCACCCAAGGATTTTGATATTTGAATAGCCCAGGCACTTTTGCCGCTTGCCGTAGGTCCTGCAATACATATAATTGGTTTCATAATAAAGAGTCTCTCAATGTCTATACCTATACAATATACAGTCACAATAGTACTAGCACACAGGAGTGCCAAGAAATTTAAATTAGCAACTAGCTTGGCTGAAGATTTATCTCAAATAAGGATTTTATCTAAAAATAAAGCGTTCGAATACAATATAAACAAAAAACCATCTAAATCTAAATTAAAGAATATACTTCAGAGCAACGAAGTTCCCGCAGATATAAGTATAAGCAATGACCCCCAAAGAAAAAAGAAATTACTAATTTGTGATATGGATAGTACGCTTATTGGGCAAGAATGTATTGATGAGTTAGCCGATTTCGCAGGTATAAAAATGCTGGTTTCTAAAATTACTGAAAGCGCTATGAATGGGGAAATCAATTTTGAAGAAGCGCTAATTAAAAGAGTTAGTTTACTAAAAAATTTAGACATATCATCTCTAAAAAAATGCTTCCAGGAACGCATTACCATAAATAAAGGAGCAAGAATTTTATGCCAGACAATGAAAGCTAATGGTGCTAAAACTGCAATAGTATCAGGCGGGTTCACATTCTTTACTAATGAAATAGCACTTGCCTGTGGGTTTGAGACACATAGTGCCAATGAACTAATTTCAGTTAAGAATAAACTTACAGGAGTTGTAAAGAAGCCTATCCTCGGAAGAGAAGCTAAGTTAAATACTTTAAAACACCTTACCTCTGATTTGGGTGGCTCATCCTCAGCTCTAGCAATCGGTGATGGAGCAAATGATTTAAGTATGATCAAAGCTGCAGGACTAGGTATTGCATACAAAGCAAAACAGATAGTTGCTTCAGAAGCAAAATGCGAAATACTACATACTGATTTAACAACTGCTCTCTATTTTCAGGGTTACAGCGAAAGTGAATTCGTCTTTAGCTGAATACTTTTTTAAAGTCTTATATATTACATATTACTTAACTGCGAAGCCGATCAGAACTATACCGAGTATAACGGATATAAGCCCCCCCAAATGAAGAGACTTATTATCAAGTTGGTCTAACATGCCAATATACATTTGTCTTGTAGGCCCCGGAAAAATAGCCCAAATGAGGCCCTCAAAAAGTAGTGTGCCCCCTATAGCTATAAAGGCAACAACATGCATTTCCATTAGCGACGTGCTCGAGGCCCACGCTGGTTATCTAAATAGCCTAAAAAATCAGAGTCTGGCGATAAAACATATGTTGTTCCATTCCCTAAGCCTCGTTTGTATGCTTCCATGGAGCGATAAAATGCAAAAAACTCGGGGTCATTGTTGTAAGCATCAGCATATATTTTATTCGAGACAGCATCCCCCTCACCTCTAATAGTCTGGGCCTTACCCTTTGCAGTTGCTAATATTATTTTTGCTTGTTTATCTGCATCGGCGATAATTTCATTTTTTCTTTTTGATCCATCAGCGCGGAAGAAGCGGGCTTCTTTTTCTCGCTCAGAGTTCATACGGTCAAAAACTGAGTCAGCAACTTTTGTAGGAAGTTCTGCTTTTTTAATTCGAACATCAGTTATCTCAACTCCGTAGTCTTCATCACGAGCAACTGAATTTGCAGCACCTTTAATTTCTGCCATTAACTCTGCACGGCGCCCTGATATAATCTGCTCACTATCAACTCTTGCTAATACTCCTCTCAAGGATGAATCCATTAATTCGTCGAGTAAGTTTTGAGCTTTGGCTTTTGTTCCCAAAGCTTTGTAATAAGCTAAAGGATCGGCTATTCGGTAAAGTATAAAACTATCAACTTCTAGAGGCTTTTGCTTAATATCGTAAATAGTTTCAGCTCTAAAATCTATTTCAATATTTCTTCTATCTAAAATTATAACATTTTCAATTGGGAGTTTGAATTTTAATCCTGCATCAGCTGGTGCACCTTCATTCCAGGCATTCTCAATTCGTTTGTATTCACCAAACTGAAGAACGAGACCTTGCTCCCACTCTTTTAAAGTGTAGGTACAAGTAAAGAATGCAGCTATGAATGCGCCCAGTACAACTAGGGGTATGATACCATTTTTCATCTTAATTGCCTCCAGACTTGTTACTTTTAAGTTGATCAAGCGGTAGATATGGAACGACACCACTACCCGCATCACCTTCAATTATAATTTTTTCAGCTGGCCCATAAACTTCCTCGATTGTCTCAAGGTAAATTCTTTGCCTTGTAACTCTTGGAGCCGCTTTATATTCTTTATAAACAGCAAGAAAACGATCAGCCTCACCCTTAGCAACCTCAACAACTTCTTGTTTATAAGCTTCAGCAGATTCAACGAGTACAGCAGCGTTACCGACCGCATTTTCTGTAACTTCATTTTTATAAGCTATTCCCTCATTAACTCTTTGTTCAAGCTCTTGCTCTGCCGTTACAACATCCTCAAACGCCTTTATGACCTTAGGAGGAGCTTCTGTACGCTGAAGCTGAACCACAGTTATAGTTACCCCTGCAGAATATTCATCAAGCATATCTTGAAGTAATTTCTTAACATCTTGCTCAATTGGATTACGACCATCTGTGATTACGTATTCAAGTTTCTCTTTCCCTATAATTTCACGGATAGCACTATCTGAAGCATCAGCGACGACTGCAGAAGTATCTTCAAGATTAAATATAAAATTCTTAGAATCTTTAACATTCCACCTAACGGTAAAGTCAACATCTGCAATATTTTCATCTCCAGTTAAAACTAAATTCTGACTGGACCCAACTGACCTTTCAGATGTAACGTTTACTTTAAGAACAGTTTCCACTGGGGTTGGAAGCTTAAAATGTAAACCTGACTCTGTAGTTCTGGAATATTTTCCAAAACGCAATACTACTGCTTCTTCTTGCTGAGCGACTGTGTAAAAACAAGAGACTAGGAGAAAAAAAGAACCTATAATAAGTGCGACACCAAATGGACCATATTTTTGCAAAGGATTGTTAGGACCTGACCCTTTTCCCGATGAACCGCCTTTCCCTACTCGGTTTTTAAAACCTTGAATTATGTTATCTAAATCAGGTGACCCTTCATTAGCTGGTTGCTTTCCTCTAGGAGGCTTTCCTGAACTGCCCCAAGGATTTTGTCCTGGTTTTTTGCCGCCGGCTCCTTTGTTTCCCCATGGACTATTATTATCAGGCATATTATCTCCGTTTCTGTTCTATCCCAATGTGATGGCTGTGTTGCCAAATTTCAAGATTAATCTCTGAAAAAATGTTTTGTGCCCTCTACGCGCTCGTAAACTTGAACTTTAAATGAATAATCATCTTTTACAGTCTTTGGAAATTCAGTTTCAGAATCCATTTTCCAAGTATTAATGTCTATTTCAGGAAAGTACGCATCACCTACGATTTTAGCGTTAACTTCGGTTACATAGAGACGATCGCAGTACTTCATCTGAGAAGCATATAATTTTGCACCTCCTATCAGCATAACTTCATCTACATTCATTTGCCCAGCCAGTTCATAACCTCTTTCTATCATCTTGTTTGCGTTGTTAAAAATTTCAGCTCCTTTAGCTAAATAATTTACATTGTTAGTTAAAACTAAATTAGGCCTGCCAGGTAACGGAAAAGGCAGACTTTCCCATGTAACTCTTCCCATTAGAACTGGCTTACCCAGAGTAGTGGATTTAAAGAATTTCAAATCAGAAGAAAGCCGCCAAGGGAGATTACCGTTTATACCAATAACTCCATTTAAAGATTTAGCTACAATTAATGATAATTTAGGATTCGATAACATAAAAACTAGTTACACTTACAAATTCCTTACGTATACAAAAACTATGACAACACACAAAAAAATTCCAAAATTTAGCCTGGTACATGTAAAATACACTCTAATCTATATAGTACTAATACCACTTATTAATTGGAGCTTCACATGGGCACCAATGATTCAGTTACCTTGGGTGCCCGAATGGGCTTTCAATCCAGTGACAGTTGTTACTGGGTTAGTATTAGTAGCCAGGGATTTTTCTCAGCGTGAAATTGGACATGAAGTTCTAATCGCAATGGGCCTTGCACTATTTCTGACATTTGTAACTAGTGGCGGAGCGCTAGCACTTGCCAGCGGAGCAGCATTTTTAATATCAGAACTTATTGATTACGCATTATTTACTTTAACTAGCTACAAACTCTCGACCCGTGTATTACTTTCTTCATCTATGGCCGCTCCAATCGATACGCTAGCTTTTCTTTATGGTGCTAGCTTTATAAGAGATGCGCAACTTACTATTCCTAATATTAGTATGTCGATTGCTGGAAAGATGTTTGGAGCAATAATTATTTGGGCACTAATTAAACATCGGTTGGAAGGCAACAGAGTTTAATCAAACTGCAACTTTCCCAGGTATATGAGGGTGGTATAAGTAATTATCTATTTGGATATCATTGTAAGTAAAGTCGTGAATGCTTTTAACACCCCTATTTAGTGACAAAGTTGGCAATGGTTTTACTTCACGCAGAATCTGCTTTTTAACTTGGTCAAAATGATTTGAATAAACATGAGCATCACCAAGAGTATGTATAAAGTCTCCAACCTCAAGATCGCATACCTGTGCTATCATATGAGTTAGTAATGCATAGCTTGCGATATTAAAAGGTACTCCGAGAAATATATCGGCGCTTCTTTGATAAAGTTGACAACTTAGCTTTCCATTCGCGACATGGAATTGAAACAGACAATGACAAGGAGGTAAAGCCATTTTATCAACCTCGCTGGGATTCCAAGCAGAAACTATGTGCCTTCTAGAATAAGGGTTTTCAGTTATTGCCTTAATAACTTGGTCAATTTGGTCAACAACCGTGCCATCAGGACCTTCCCATCGACGCCACTGTTTACCATATACTGGCCCAAGGTTTCCTTCTGCATCCGCCCACTCATCCCAAATACGAACACCATTTTCGGTTAAATACTTAATATTCGTATCACCTGTTAGAAACCAAATTAATTCATGAACTATTGACTTTTTATGAAGCCTTTTGGTTGTCACCATGGGAAACCCATCAGAAAGATTGAATCTCATCTGATAACCGAAAACTCCACGAGTTCCAGTTCCAGTGCGATCCATTCTATCGACACCATTATCTATTACATGGTTTAGCAAATCTAAATACTGTTTCATGAGATCATTAAAACTCAAAGATTGATTCTCTGCAATGGCTCTAATTCATGTATCCACAATTTCCTATAAATTAGAAATAAGGAAAAAACACAACTGAGGAGCAAACCTTAGCCATCAAATAAAATCAATTATACCTGATATTGCATCTAATGCGGAGGCTCCCAGATCTGCACTTCTATCACCATTCCACCCTATTTTAGGGTTTGGAAAGTTAGCATTGTCTTTAAACGGCATCTCTAGAGTTACAGAAAGGCAATTATATTTATGCGCCGTATAATTAGTGCACATACCTAAATTTGCACTTCCCGGTTGATCTTTTGGGTAGCCATACTTAGTTTGAAAATCTGGTGAAGCGGTTTTATATGATAATAAAAAAGCTTCTAAATCTTTATCTTGTTTAGCGGTATAACCCGGAATACCTTCAGCTCCTGCTATAAAGTTATAAGGCAAGCTTTCGTCACCATGGACATCCATACATAAAGAGGGTTTGTTATTATCCATGGCCTTTATAGTCCAATAAACTTCAGGAGAAAACTCTAATGAAGCATTGTTCCATTCACGGTTTAGATTAGCACCACAGAAGTTAGTCCTAAGATTTCCGATGAAGCTTCCATCTGGACACATATTTGGCACTATAAAAAATGACGCTTTCTGAAGCAACTCTTTCGAGACAAAGTCATTATAATCCAATAATCGAGTTATAAAGCCTTCCATCCACCACTCAGCCATTGTTTCACCTGGATGCTGTCTAGCTATTAACCAAATATTTTTTGCCCCATTACCAACTGACAAACAGTCCATTGGTCGCCCTTGAGCCGATTCACCAAGGGAGGATAGCTTAACACCATTATGAGTTACAGCTTCCGTTATAAAATCATGGTGTCTGTCAAGTGTATATGGTTCAAAATATGCGAAATAAACGCAATCCGATGATGGTGTATACTCAATTATTAACTCACCATCAGAATAACTTGTTTCTTCAACACGAGTCCAAACCTTACGGTCAACACTAGCACATGCATTATAATTCAACCAGCCATCAGGAAAAGCTGCTTTACTTGCATTAACTAACACTATTTTTAACGATAGGCCTTTTGCACCGGTAACTCTGAAATGAAACCATTGAAAATAATCCGAATTGTTATCGGGGCGGATTTCCAGTCGAATATTTGAATGATAATCAAGACTTTGCACCTTTATATTACCGCCATCAAAAGTAGAACTAATCTGTATTTTTGTCATATGGCATCCAATTTTTTCATATAAAAATTCAAAGGTTATCTAATTTGATATTTATGTGTTTCTTTAAAATCCTCTGGCGCTTTAGCTGCAGCTGTTATTGCTTCACGTACTTCGACTGCATATAGGCCTTTCCAAAAGACTCTCACATTACCAATTACCTGCATTCCATCACAAGCTTTCATATACCAGTCATTAAAAGGATTATTCATTCGAGATCTCCAGAAAAAAGATTCTGTATCAACGCATATCTCTTCCCAAATGTCTCTTGCAATTCCTTCTCCTCGAGCAGCATTTGTCACCCAAAATTTAGAAAGGTATGGATAACCAGAAAGAACTGTAAAAATAGCACCCCCCCTATAATCATCCTCTAAATAAGCTTTAAGTATCTTTTTATCAAAAAAATCTGGATTAATTTGTTTATTGAAAGCTTCTTCAATTGAGACTTTCAATTTTGATTTATTCAAGGAGGACAATTTAGAGGTTTTATTTATTTTTATACCTCGTCTGATCATAGTTCCTGAGCCCTTTGTAGTGAACAGTTCGGCCAGAAGGTTAAGTGGGGAAGCTATGATGTAAGCTGCTTCATTTAATTTATCTTCTGCTAAGTACTTAACCAAATCGATAAATTGTCTTTGCCCCAAGGAGATTTCACTTAAGTCAATTTTCTTATCTAAGTTGTCAACATTTACAAAAGATAACCTTTTACCTCCAACAGATAAGCCACCGGAGGGTTGCAAAAAAATTACTTTATTAGGTCCTAATTCTGTTACGAGTCTTTTTAGATTCATTTTACCTTGCGGTTCAGTCATTTCGAGTATTGTGATTTTACCTCTGCGCGCTTTTTGACGAACTTCTGGTAATAATTGATAGCTTGCTGTATTAAGTTTCGCGGTTCTAACTGACGCATGCTCGAGATCATTAGCTAATCGCTGTGATTGAAATTTTATAGATGTACGGTTGTCATCGAGGGCTCCAACAAGTAACACAGGAGATAATTTCAGATCAGATAATATCTTCAAATTTGAAATAAAAGCTTCTAATAGAGGGTTTTTTAAGCATCTTGGATCAATTACAATAAGAGCAAATTTTTCAGCATCCTGGGCTGCAAATAGATCTGCATAAAATTTAGCTTCTTTAGTCGCTCCAATAGCGGACAAGCTATTAAGTACTGTACCTCTTATCATAAGACTTTTTGCAGACCCTTTCTGATAAACAATAATTTCTTATTTTGATTACTCTCACCCATATCAGTTAAAGAAGCTTTGAGTCATTAAGTTTATTTAAATTTACAAGCCAATCAATACAAGCATAGGTTATATTTTTTTATTGTTATAAATTTTAAACCCTATATGAAGAAAGGGCTAATTTATTAGATATGATGATAAACGCGCTTGTAATAAACGGACTGGACCCGGGGGCGGTACCCGGCGGCTCCACCAAAAATACATTATCAAATGTATTTTTTATGGGGCCGAAATAGGATCGACAGACGTCTAAAGAAGTATGCTTTCATCCGTATGGGTACCGTTAAATGCCTAAATATAGTAATTGCAAATGATAATTACACTGAAGAGTTTGCCCTCGCTGCGTAAGCAGTGCGGAAAAATTCGCTTTAACTCCTAGCCGTTCAATCCGTTAGGCGGGCTTCGGGAGGTAGCTGGCAACAGAAACCTCTCAATATCACATAAAATTTACATTTATTAGGTAATTTCATAAAAAAGGTATATTGATTACTTCGATAAGTAATCTAGGGTAGTCCAATGACAGAAAATCTTATGAATTATGAAGCAATGACACAGACCGCACTTTTGACTGTAGTCAGAAATTCAATACGCCGAGTTATCAGGGAAGATGGTTTACCCGGAAGTCATCATTTTTACATAACATTCGCAACTAAACATCCGGAAGCTGACGTTGATGAAGGTTTAGCAAATAAGTACCCAGATGAAATAACCATCGTACTAGAACATCAGTATTGGGATCTACAAGACAATACAACAAACTTTGAAGTAACTCTTAAATTTGGCGGAATTCCAAAATACATAAAAGTTCCCTACAAAGCTATTACTCGTTTTCATGACCCAAGCGTAGGCTTTACCATGCAATTTGAGCCTGATTTTGAAAAAAACACAACAGAATACCCTAAAGCTGAATTTGCAATTACAAAAGACGATCAATTGAGTGTAAAAGAAACAAACAACAAAGGCATGGATAATGTTGAAAAGGTTGTCAAACTCGATGCTTTTCGCAAAAAATAACTCACTCATTTACAAATTATTATAGAGTAATTAGATGACAAAAATTAGAGTAGAAACTGATAGCTTTGGTTCACTTGAAGTTCCTAATGATAAATATTATGGGGCGCAAACAGCACGAAGCCTTATAAATTTTCCAATTGGTACCGAGAAAATGCCACCTCCATTAATTAGGGCTTTAGGAATTATTAAACATTCAGCGGCTTTAACTAATAAAAAATTAGATAATTTAGAGCCTGGTCTTGCTGATGTAATTTCGCTTGCTGCCATAGAGGTGGCCGATGGAAAATTTGATGACAACTTTCCATTATCCGTGTGGCAAACGGGTTCTGGGACTCAATCAAACATGAATGCAAATGAAGTTATTTCTAACAGGGGAATAGAAATGCTGGGTGGCCAAATAGGTACTAAAACTCCAATCCATCCTAATGATCATGTTAACCGAAGCCAAAGCTCTAATGATACATTTCCCACTGCGATGCACATATCAGCTGCAGAGGAAATTAATAACACTTTATTACCCGCTTTAGAAACTCTTTTGAATGAATTAAATAAGAAATCGAATAAATTTTCAAAGATTATTAAAATTGGAAGAACGCACACCCAAGATGCAACACCTATTACGCTTGGGCAGGAATTTTCTGGTTACGCTGCACAGATAAACAATGGAATTAAACGAGTCAAAGCAGCACTTTCCGAACTTTATCCTTTAGCGCAAGGAGGCACAGCTGTAGGCACTGGCTTAAATGCTAAACCGAAATTCGCGGAGTATTTCGCCAAAGAAGTATCAAATTTTACTAATTTACCTTTTTACACCGCTGAAAACAAATTTGAGGCCTTAGCAGGACATGACGCTTATGTTGCTGCACACGGAGCCATTAACACAGTTGCGGTTTCACTCTTTAAGATAGCTAATGATATAAGGTTTTTAGCATCGGGACCTCGTTCAGGTTTAGGTGAAATATCATTGCCAGCTAATGAGCCAGGATCTTCCATAATGCCTGGGAAGGTAAATCCCACTCAATGCGAAGCATTAACTATGGTTTGCACTCAAGTTATGGGTAATAATGCTACTATATCAATGTCTGGCTCTCAAGGGCACTTCGAGCTCAACGTTTATAAACCTATTATGGCTTACAATATGCTACAATCCATAGAATTAATGTCTGATAGTGTTATCTGCTTTACCGAAAAATGTGTTACAGGGATAATAGCTAATGAAGTTCGTATAAGCGAGCTTTTAAATCGATCTCTTATGCTAGTGACCGCATTAGCACCCACAATAGGGTATGATAATGCAACAAAAGTAGCAAAAACAGCCCACAAAAATGGTACTACTTTAAAGGAAGAGGCTATTAAATTAGGCTTTATAGATGAAAAAGAGTTTGATAAAATAGTGCGACCTGAATTGATGATAAAACCACAATAATGTCCGTCAAATAAATCAAAAGGTAATGGAACCCTATGGAGAAAAGATCTCTATCAATACACGGTCACCGAACTTCATTATCTTTAGAAACTGAATTTTGGGAAGTACTGGACTATGAAGTAGCTAAAAGTGGCAAGTCTTTTGCCTCTTTTATAAGCGAACTTGATGATAAAAGGAGCTCATCAAAAATAAAACAAAATTTAGCATCTTATATTCGCGTATGGTCGTTAATATCCAAAAACTAATAAATTTTTTTCAAAAATTAATTACTAGTGTCTTAAATTTTAAAGTCACGCACTAGTAATCATATTAATTGTCTGATCAACTTATTGTAGCACGGTGGGTTTATTAGGATATGCTTGGTAACATGTAGAGATTGATTCTACCTTAAAAATTAATTATTCGGAAATAAGTTTTGAAAAACATGGAAAATACAAAAAACTTAGGCAGCATATCCGCGCAGGCATCAGCACATTTAAATATCAAAACTAACGATTACCTAGACGACCTCAACCCAGAACAAAGAGAAGCTGTTTTACATACTGATGGTCCAGTATTAGTTTTGGCCGGTGCAGGAACTGGTAAAACCAGAGTCTTAACATCAAGAATTGCATACATACTTCAGAACCGAATGGCATTTCCATCTCAAATTCTTTCTGTAACATTTACCAATAAAGCAGCTAAAGAAATGAAAAGCCGTGTTGGTGATTATATCGGCCATGGTATCGAAGGCTTACCCTGGATGGGGACCTTTCATTCGATCGCAGCAAAAATCTTGCGCATTAATGCAGAACTAGTGGGACTAAAACCTAATTTTACAATTCTTGATACCGATGATCAAATCCGTCTGTTAAAACAAATTATAAAAGCAGAAAATATAGATGATAAAAAATGGACACCCCGTTATATGGCCAGCCTTATAGATAGCTGGAAGAATAAAGGGTGGATGCCTGAAAAACTGACTTCTCAAAATAATTTCAAATTCGCTGAAGGAAAAGGAAAGAAAGTTTATGAAATTTATCAATCACGTTTGAAAATTTTAAATGCGTGCGATTTTGGTGATCTTCTTTTACTTAATCTTGAATTATTTAAAGAAAATCTAGACATTCTAAAAAAATATCATGAAAAGTTTAAATACATTTTGGTTGACGAATATCAGGACACTAATATCTGTCAATATCTTTGGCTGAAGTTACTAGCGCAAGGATCGCACAATATATGTGTAGTAGGCGATGACGATCAATCTATTTATGGATGGCGAGGAGCTGAAGTTGATAACATACTACGCTTTGAAAAAGAGTTTTCAGGAGCTAAAGTTATTAAACTCGAGCGTAACTATCGTTCAACTGAGCATATTTTAGGTGCAGCCTCTGGTTTAATCTCAACAAACAAAAGTCGTCTAGGGAAAACTCTTTGGACTAAAGATATGGGCGGCCACAAGGTTACGGTTACAGGGGTCTGGGATGCAGCCGCAGAGGCTCGCTTAATATCAAGTGTCATTGAAGACTGGAAAAGGGATGGACGCGGCTATAATGAGGTGGCGATACTTGTAAGAGCATCAAGGCAAATGCGAAGCTTTGAGGAACGGTTTATTCAAATAGGAATGCCGTATCGCGTTATAGGTGGTCCAAGATTTTTTGAAAGACAGGAAATCCGAGATGCACACGCTTACATAAGAGTTTTAAGATCAGAAACAGATGATTTAGCTTTTGAACGTATAGTAAATGTGCCCAAACGCGGTATTGGAAGTACTACTATCCAAAAATTACAGATAATAGCGAGAAAAATGAATGTGAGTCTTGAACAGGCAACACGTGAAATAATCAAAACAGATGAAATTAGAGGCAAGGCACGAACAGCGTTGCGTAGTTTTACAAAAGATCTTGATAGATGGCGAGGTAACTTAATCACTTCAAATCATACTGATGTAACAGAAATAGTATTAGATGAATCTGGGTACACACAAATGTGGCTGAATAATAAAGATGCAAAATCTTCAAGTAGGTTAGAAAACCTAAAAGAACTCATACAAGCAATGGGCGAGTTTGAATCGTTGGATGCATACCTTGAACATGTAAGCCTTGTATTGGATGTCGAAAAAAATGACCAAGAAGAAGAAGAGGTATCAATAATGACATTACACTCCGCCAAAGGGCTGGAGTTTCCCTTAATTCTTCTACCGGGCTGGGAAGAAGGCACTTTCCCCAGCCAAAGGTCTATGGATGAGGCAGGCAGTGAGGGTTTAGAAGAAGAGCGTAGATTGGCTTACGTTGGAATCACAAGAGCTCGAGAACGTGCAAAAATATACTTTGCTGCCAATAGACAAATTTATGGATCATGGCAATCATCACTTCCTTCCAGGTTTATTGATGAGCTGCCACCTGAAAATGTATCAGCGGGATCAGAAACTGGTTACTACGATAACAACTCTATTAATGAAGTAAAAATAGAAATTACATCGGAATTTCCGGATTCTGCAAGTAGGCGGTATAATTCACCTGGCTGGCAACGTTATAAAACTCATAAATCAAAAACTCTATACGATAGACAATTTGAAGGAAAATTTAGTAAAAAACTAGATGCATATGCGACACAGAAATTTAAAATTGGGGAACGTATTTTTCATCAAAAATTTGGTTATGGAAAGATACAAACCGTTGATGGAAATAAGCTTAATGTTGATTTCGAGAAAGCGGGTCATAAAAAAGTACTCGATAGCTTTGTGGACCCCGCATAATGACTGATAAATCTCCTTTTGCACTTTATGTTCGGGCAACCAATCAAGTAGCTTTTAATGTATCTGATGCTTTAGGTTTTTCAGTAGAAATGTCAGCGCTTGCAGTCTCTTTATTTGAAGAGGGGCCTGATACCATGCAAGTCCAAGCATTGTATTCGACCAGAAAGCAAGCAGAGCAAGCTTTGCTATCACTATCACTGAGCAGTTCTATAGAAACCATGATAGAACAACTACCGGATATAGACTGGGTTGAAAAAAGTCAGAGGGGGCTACCACCTGTAAAAGCAGGTAGATTCTGGATTTACGGCTCACATGACAAAGAACTCATACCAAAAAATATTAAATGGCCCGTAGAAATTAATGCAGGACTAGCTTTTGGAACGGGTCATCATGGTACAACAAAAGGGTGTTTATTAGAATTGGATAGGTTACTGGAGGAAGGTTTCTTTCCAAAGAAAGTATTAGATTTAGGTTGTGGAGCCGGAACACTTGCAATTGCTACAGCAAAAGCATTAAAACTTAATATCATAGCTACTGATATTGACTCCGATGCTGTAGAAGTGACTTTGTTTAATGCGCGTATTAACAATGTTTCTAAATTTATAAAATGCTATAAATTGGATGGGGTAAAAAATTCAAAACTACAAAAGAACACTTTTGACCTAATTTTTGCTAATATACTTTCAGGTCCTTTAATTAAATTATCAGAGGGTATTGTAGATATCTTATGCCCTAATGGAAAAGTTATCCTATCTGGCATCTTAGATGATCAGTCGGAACTTGTATCGAGGGCTTTTATAAACTGCGGCCTGGAAATTGAAAAAAAATCTTCAATCTCTGGATGGACCAGTATAACAGGCAGGAAGATTAAATAGCGCGATTAGCTCTTCTATCACGACGAGCGTTTCGTCTGCCAACTAGATTTAATTTAGCTTTTTGATAGTCCGTACTTAAAAATATACTTTCTTTGTTTTCGCACAATATTTCAAGATTAAATAATTGCGCGCCAGAAAAATCAGTAGTCATTTTTTCTCTCCTATAAATGATCTTTTCTTACAAATCACTAAATAGAGGAATACATCCGAAAGGGAACGTTCAAGAATGAAGATAAAGGTATGCATATTTGCATAGGTTAAAAATTTATGTAACGGCAATAAAGTCCTCTGAATTATGTTTACTATTCTTTTAACCACACCCTTTAATAAAAAAATTTAATTGGTTTATTGTGTTTTTTATTTTGCTTTCTAATGATAAATTAGGATAATTAAGTTTCTTTAAAATTAAAGATTGATTAGATACATGATACAAAACTTTGAAACACGTGGTGGCCCAGAATATGGAAGAAAAAATCTTCCTAAACTAAGGGACACTTTAAAAAAGTTAAAATTGGATGGTTTTCTTGTACCACATGAAGATGAATATCAAAATGAGTACCTGCCCGATTGCAATGAAAGATTAATGTGGGTGAGTGGTTTTACCGGCTCAGCTGGAGCTGCCATAATAATGCAGGATTCAGCAGCTATATTTGTTGATGGTAGGTACACATTACAGGTAAAAAGTCAGGTGGATAACAAACTTTTTAACTATGAAAGTTTAGAAAACGGTGGTCTAACAGGTTGGTTAGAGGCCAACACAAAAGCTGAGCATACTATTGGGTATGACCCTAAATTGCATACTCCAAACGCATTAGAAAAATTAAAAAAATCTTCAAAAGCTAAGCTATTAGCTATTAAAAATAATCCACTAGATAACAGCTGGACAAACAGGCCTAACACACCCTCTTCCAAAATAAAAATACACCCAGTCGAATTTTCTGGTGAGCCTCATCATCACAAATGCACTAGAATAGCAAAATTAATAAGCAAGAAGAATGCTGATATAGCGTTAATAACTTCACCCGCTTCAATTGCATGGTTGCTCAATATAAGAGGATCAGATGTGATGTGCACACCATTAACACTTTCAACTGCTACAATTGATAAACATGGTAAAGTTCAACTATTTGTTAATAATGATAAGCTCACTAAAGAATTAAGGGACTATCTAGGAGAAAACGTTACATTTTTCGATGAATCTAGTATCGAAAATAAACTCAACCTTCTTAGTGGGTACAGGGTGTTAGTTGACCCCTCTAGCGCATCATCATGGTTCTTCGATACTCTTAAAGATAGCCAGGCGGTCATATTAAAAGCGCAAGACCCAATAGCCCTTCCTAGAGCATGTAAAAATGTAACAGAGATAAAAAGTACCATAAACGCTCATAAGCGAGATGCCGTACCCCTTATCAGGTTTCTTCATTGGTTAGATACAAAGGCACAAGCAGGAAAAGAAACTGAGATAAGTGCCGCAAAACAACTTGAAGAATTCAGACACGAAACAGGTTTACTCAAGGATTTAAGTTTTGAAAGTATATCAGGGGCAGGTTCTAACGGAGCAATAGTCCACTACAGAGTTAGCGAACAGACATCAAAAACTTTATCTCAGGGATCACTTTATTTAATTGATAGCGGAGCACAATACGAAGATGGTACGACTGATGTTACAAGAACAGTTCCTATTGGAAAGCCATCTGATGAAATGCGGCATAGGTTCACCCTTGTGCTTAAAGGTCATATAGCACTAGCTTCGGCATATTTTCCAGAAGGAACGACCGGATCAAATTTGGATGCATTAGCTAGAATGCCATTGTGGCAGAATGGTTTAGACTACGATCACGGAACTGGTCATGGTGTTGGGTTATATTTAGGGGTTCATGAAGGACCGCAAAGAATTTCTAAGGCACCAAATAATGTAGCTCTAGAACCAGGAATGATCTTATCCAATGAGCCTGGTTATTATAAAAACGGCGCCTATGGTATACGAATTGAAAACTTACAATATGTAACTAAGCCAGTTTCAAGCATTAACGGGGAAAGAAAAATGTTAAGCTTTGAAACGCTGACACTGGCTCCTATCCATAAAAGTCTGATCGACACTACAATTCTTAACGAGCAAGAGAAAGCTTATATCAATGAGTATCATAAAACTGTTTATGATAAAATTTCTCCAAACCTCTCTGGAAAGACTTTATTATGGCTAGAAAAGGCTTGTAAAGAATTATAGTTTTAAGATTGGTAATTTACTCTCAATTAATACCTAAATTTTTAGCTGCATTTCCAACAAACTTCATTGTTTGCTGACCACCCGATGTATATTCCTCTTGGTTGATACTATCACGAATTTTATCCAAATTAATCATTACATTTTCAGCTGTTTGTTCATTTGGTGCTAAATGTATACCTGAGGTTTCAAAAACTTTAGTTGCTGCATATCCTCCGGCCCCTGCACACATAATTAATCTATTTGGTGCACCATCGCAAACCAAAGGAATTAATCCAGCTGTCACGCTATCGACTGTCAATAAGTCTAAAGCTTCTTGCGGCATCAAGCTCTCAGTCATACGTGTTGCAGCGGTAGGAGAAAGTGCATTTACACGGATATCATATTTTGCACCTTCCAAGCAAAGTGTATTCATTAAACCAACAACGCCAGTCTTAGCTGCCCCATAGTTAGTTTGCCCGAAGTTACCATAATTTCCTGAGGAAGATGTGGTCATAACAATTCGTCCATACTTTCTTTCTTTCATGTGATCCCACACAGCTTTAGTACAAATTACTGATCCCATAAGGTGGACCTCAATCACTAATCTAAAGTCATTGATGTCCATTTTGGTAAATGATTTATCACGAAGTATACCAGCATTATTGACTAAGATATCTATGTGACCCCACTTTTCGATAACTGAGCTAACCATATCCTGAACTTCTTCTGGATTTGTTACGTTAGCACCATTGGCCATTGCCGTGCCACCCAATTCACGTATTTCCTCGACAACATTCTCTGCCATAGTGGCGGATCCGCCTACACCGGAAACACTCCCGCCTAAGTCGTTAACAACCACTTTGACACCACGACGGGCTAACTCTAAAGCATGACTTCTACCCAATCCACCTCCAGCACCTGTGACAATTGCAACCCGGTCATTAAATTCTATAATACTCATTATTGTTTTACTCTCTTTTCCTTAAGCAACTTCAAACAAGCCCGCTGCGCCCATACCACCGCCTACACACATGGTACTCACAACATATTTTACACCACGGCGTTTGCCTTCAATTAAAGCGTGAGCAACCATCCGCGCTCCAGACATTCCATATGGGTGTCCAATCGAAATAGCTCCCCCATTTACATTCATAATCTCATTTGGAATGCCTAATTTATCTCTGCAATAAATCACTTGAACTGCAAAGGCCTCATTTAACTCCCATAAACCAATATCATCCATTTTGAGCCCAGTTTTTTCCAAAAGCTTAGGAATTGCATAAACTGGCCCAATCCCCATCTCGTCAGGAGCTAATCCAGCAACGGCCATACCTCTATAAATACCCAGAGGTTCAAGCCCTCTCTGAGAGGCAACCCTTGCCTCCATTAAAACAGAAGCTGATGCGCCATCCGATAACTGCGATGCATTTCCTGCTGTAATAAAATGACCCGGACCACGTACAGGCTTAAGGTTAGACAAACCCTCAATGTTTGTTGAAGGCCTATTTCCTTCATCTTTATCCAATGTAACTTTATTAGTTGAAATTTCACCTGTTTCTTTGTTTTTTACAGCCATAACAGATGTCATTGGAACTATCTCATCATTAAACTTTCCTGATAATTGCGCCTCATGTGTTCTATTTTGACTTTGTAAAGCATAATTATCCTGAGCCTCTCTAGAAACACTGTATCTTTTTGCTACTATTTCAGCTGTATCAATCATCGGCATATAAGCCGCGGGGTGTAAAGCGTGAAGCTCTGGGTCAGCTTCTACTCTCATATCCGCTGTTTGGACCTTGGATATTGAATCAAGCCCTCCGCCAATAGCTATGTCCATATTGTCTACCAATATCTGTTTAGCTGCCAAACCAATAGCCATCATACCTGATGAACATTGACGATCAATTGTCATTGCTGAAACAGAATCAGGCATACCCGCTCTTAAAGTTGCCATACGTGCTACATTCGATGATTGTGAACCTTGCTGTAAAGCAGAACCCATTATTACATCTTCTACTTCAGGCCCATCTAACCCTGCACGCTTTACAGCATGAGAAATAGCATGGGCAGCTAAGGTTGGAGAACATGTATTATTAAAAGCCCCACGATAAGCCCTGCCAATTGGTGTTCTGGCCGTTGAAACGATTACTGCTTCGCGCATTTTTATCTCCTATGCAATTTGTTGCATATCTAGCCTTCCGCGCTATAAAAAGCAAGCATTTGAAAAGTACAGAAAGAATTAAAATATGAAAACTTCAATTTCACACAAATTGTTCTTATCTCTACTTAAAGTAATTGGTGCAAAAAAAATATTAGGTTACTTTCTATCCAGAAAAAGGCTGCCATACTCAAAACCAAATTTCTGGTTTAGGTCAAAGTATTCAATTAAAGGAACTATTCATAAAAACCATAACATTTGGACTTTTGATGGTAATACAACTTTAGTGTATTATTTGCATGGAGGAGCTTTCGTTCTTGGTTTGAACTCTTTGTACTACTCTATGATAGGGCGTTTAGCAAAAATATCAAAAGCAAAAATAGTTGCTCCTGATTACCCATTACCCCCAGAACATAATGTCAATGAAATACATGAATGGGTTAAAAGCAGCTATATTGAGACCATTGCAAAACATAACCCTAATAATATAATAATTATGGGCGACTCTGCTGGGGGTAACCTTGCAATAGCACTAGTCGATTGGATAATGACCTCTGAGCTTAGAAAACCAAGTAATCTTATATTATTATCTCCATGGGTAGACTTAGAGTTAAAAAATCCAAAATTGGAAGCAAACCCTTCCGAGCAATTACTCGATAAAAAAGATATACAAAAAGCCGCTATTAGGTTTGCAAATGGATTAGACTTAAAAGAACCATTAATTAGTCCGTTATATCATAATAATTTAAAGTTACCGAAAACTACTATATTTTCAGGTGATCTTGACTTACTTCATGATGATATAGTTCGTTTTTCTAAAAAAAATCCGAAAGTAACATTAAAAATTACAAATCATATGCCCCATGTTCATATAATTATGCCGACTAAAGAGGCCAAAATAACCTTAAAACAAATTAGTAATATTTTAAGCTATTAACGTTGCCAATTACCAGACTTTCCACCAGCTTTACTTTCCAAAAAAATATCCAAAATCGTTATATGCTTATCCTTCGATTTTAACATATCATATATAGTCAAACATGATATGGAAACAGCAGTTAAAGCTTCCATTTCAACTCCTGTTTTACCATCGGTTTTTACCTCTGCTGAAATAGATAACCCCGGCAATGCATCATCATGGTCAATTCGAACACTTACTTTAGAAATTTGTATTGGGTGGCATAATGGAATTAAATGTGATGTATTTTTTGCCCCCATAATTCCAGCCAACTCAGCCACTTGTTCAACATTACCTTTTTTATTTCTCTGCTCTTTAACTGAGATCAAAGTATTCATTGACATTCTAACCCTCCCTTTTGCCACTGCAGTTCTAGAAGTTATATCTTTGCCAGATACATCGACCATTGCTGGACGACCGGTTTCATCAAAATGGGTTAAATTAGACATTAGGATTCTCCAAAACGAGGCATTAAATCTATCATATTGCAAGGACGGTGCCTACTATCTAGCTGTGCAGAGATTACTTTATCCCACCCATCCTTTACTGCTCCGTTTGATCCTGGGAGGCAAAATATTATTGTCCCCTCAGCAAGTCCAGCACAGGCCCTCGATTGCAAAGTAGACAGACCAATAGATTTAAAACTCTCTTGATGAAAAATAACTGAGAAACCATCAATTACCTTATCAAACATGGGAGAGATAGCCTCCACTGTTATATCGCGTCCAGTTAAACCTGTTCCCCCAGTTGTGATAATAACGTCAACTAAAGGGTCGTTTATCCAATTGCTAATTTTATTCCTAACACCATCTATAGTATCTCTTTTAATGGCCCGATAAATTATTTCATGTCCTGATAGTTTAATTTTTGACTCTAAAATATCACCGGATGTATCTGTTAGCTCTGTTCGAGTATCGGATACTGTCAAAATAGCTATTTTAACTGGCTTGAATTCTAAGCTTGCATCTATACCTACCATTACTCTTCCCATCTTTTTTTATCATTAAGATCTTGAAGCCTAGGCTCGATCCACTTTTTTTTCCCCAAAGATTTTTCAGACTTCCAAAATGGGGCTTCTGACTTCAAATAATCCATCAAGAAATCTGCGGCTTCAAAAGAAGCTCGACGGTGGATACTAGCCGTTGCAACAAAAACTATAGGTTCACCTGGCAACATAACTCCAACACGATGAATAATTCTCCAATTTAAAATACTCCATCGCTTTTCAGCTTTGTTAACTATTTTAATAATTTCTTTCTCTGTAAACCCTGCGTAGTGCGATAAAGTCAATGAAAGATCCTGTTTTTCTCCACGAACTATACCAGTAAAAGCTACAATAGCTCCTGCTCCTTTAACCTCATCTCTGAAAGCTATATGCTCAGACTCAGGGCTAAATTCTGTGTTAGATATTCTTAAAATACCCATTTTCAGCCCCCACTAAGTGGTGACATAAAAGCGATTTCATCTCCATCTTTCAATGAAACATTTCCTGTTATAATATTTTTGTTTATAGAAATCCTATTTCCCTTTTTAAGTAAGGTTTTCTCTGAAATAAACATGTTTTCAGATAACCATAGAGTAAGGTCTTCTATAGTAATCACACTTGGAGGTAGACTGATCTCCATAGTTGGGAAAATATCACCAAGATTCCCAAAGAAGAGAATTGTAATCATGATAGCTCCTGTAACTCTTCTTTTGTATCTATATCTAAAGCAGTTTCTTTTGGTATTTTATATTTATAATAATTTTCATAACCGAACAACGCCTTAGTAGAAAATCGAGAATTTAAAGTCATAAGTTTGTTAATAACACCATTTCTAAAAATTGCTGGGGGCATTAACGTATCATTATAACAACATATAGCTTTATCATTATTACCTATACCTTGAATTATGTTTTTGATATCATAATTCATGACGAAAGGCATATCCCCTAATGCTAAAAATATGCTGTTATATCCTTCTCCATGAATAAATTGTGCTGCTAATTTTACTGAATGATTTTTACCCAGCATAGGTCTATTATTTTCAATTAAAATAAAGTCATTATCTTTCAGCAAATCATGAAGTTCGCTTGGTTTCGAAGGTACAACTGCAAAACGTTTTCCGAAGTTAATTGATTTACAGCTATCAATTATATGCTGGATAAGTGGCTTTCCTCTGAAAGGAGCAGTCAGTTTATCACTTCTTCCAAAGCGTTGAGATAAACCGCTAGCTAATATTACTAATGCAGTTTCATCTTCTCTCATAATAAGTTTTTATCTTTTGCTACTTTGATAATCTCGGCCAATGTTGACAATGCTAAGAGATTAGTGTCGCGCATTGAAGGAATAAGGCCAATTGGCCCTCTAATTTTTGAAATATCAGACAACGACACGCCCGCACTACTTAATTTTTGTTCTCTCACTTGATGAGTTTTTATACTACCCATGGCACCTATGTAAAAAGCATCACCCAATACTACTCGTTTTAAAATATTTAGTTCCCAGTCGTGATCGTGAAATAATAAAACTACAGCAGTCCAATAATCATCATGGTTAATTAAAGGTTTTTCAGGGTCATTTAAATGCGTGAAAGATAAAAATTTAAGTTCATCATTAATACTTTTGTCTGGAGAATAGACATTCACTTCGAGACCTACTTCTGTTGCGAGTGAAGCTAAAGACGACAATGCCTCATCGCGTCCATAGAGATTAATCTGCAATTTAGGTCTATATTTATGCTCGTACTCATCAAACTTAAGAAGAAATTCTTTCCGAGATCCTAATGCTTCTATTGCTTTACCTAGAGTTTCTTTATTTGGGTTAGGTACGATTATTAATTCTATAGAACCACCGCATGGAAGTTTAATATCTTTATATTGAGACCCTTTTCCATATTGGATAATACGTGTTTTATTTTCAGATATTGAAATTTTAGATTGGGATATAATATCGGCGTCAACACAACCATTAGAAATGTAGCCTACAAAACTACCATCACAACAAACAGCCATTAGCGATCCAACAGACCTCATAGAACCGCCATTTACACTTTTTACGCAAACTAATGCGCACGGATTTGTTTCATTAAAAACAAATTTCAATATATCATAAGCATGGTGGTTTTTTAGACTCATTATTACTTGGTAAAACAGAAAGTTACATATATCTATATGAATATGATCTCTGTTTCTAAAGCTTTAGGTATTTTAAGTCAAAGTCGTTTTGAACTGGGTGTGGAAATGACTAATCTCACAGAAGCAACAGGTACTGTTTTAGCTGAAGATTTAGCTGCTAAGGTTACTTTACCCCCTTTTCCTGTGTCGGCGATGGATGGCTATGCAGTTAAAATATCAGATATTGAACATGGGGCGTTAAAATTTAAAGTTACAGGTGTGTCAGCTGCAGGTAACCCGTTTAAGGGTGTTTTGAAGAGCAATGAAGCTGTTAGAATCTACACTGGAGGGATTGTACCAATTGGTGCAGACCATATCGTTATACAAGAGAATATTATCAGAGAAAAAAATCAGATTACAATATCAGAAAATGAAATTTTCCCTAGACATATAAGAAATAAGGGAATTGATTTTTTTCAAGGGGAAGTATTAATTAAAAAAGGAACTCGCCTTGACGCTATGCATATTGGATTAGCTGCTGCGGCAAATTTTAACCTTTTAAAAACATACAAAAAGCCCACAATCGCTATAATATCAAATGGTGATGAACTTAAAGAGCCAGGAAGCAAATTAACTCCAGGTGATATAATCAACTCGAACTCTCACTGCCTTACCGCTTTGCTAAATAAATGGAATGCAAATGTAGTTAATGTTGGAATAGCTAAAGATAATATCCCTGACATCATGAATAAAATAAAGAATATTAACGATGCAGACATTATAGTTCCTATCGGTGGTGCCTCAGTAGGTGATTTGGATTTTATGCGTATCGCTTTTGAAAAATCTGGATTCTTGTCTGTTTTTGAAAAGGTAGCGGTTCGCCCTGGAAAACCAGTATGGTTTGGAAAAATGAATGACAAATTAGTTTTAGGGTTACCAGGAAATCCAGCCTCAGCTATTGTGTGCGCTCATATATTTTTGAAAACTCTAATTACACAAAATAATCATCCACCTTTTCTCAAAGCAAAACTTAATGAGGAAATACCGAAAAACTCAAATAGAGAAACATATTTAAGAGGCTTTGCAAAATTTAATGCCATAGGACAATTAGAGGTAACTCCAATGCCCAAACAAGACAGTTCACTTTTAATGCCATTTGTAAAATCAAATGTCCTTATCAGGTTAAAGCCAGATGAAAAACTAAGAAAAAAGCATGAGCTTGTTGATGTACTTCCACTGGAAACTGGTCCTAGTCTACATGAGTAATTCTTATCTCGGCTTTCATATAAGTAATAGCATTTCCGATTATATTTATATGATTATCTGTTACTTCGAGCAATATTACTCCTCCACGCTCTGATGCTTGGTAAGCTTTAAGCTTATTTTTTCCTATAGCTCTACTCCAATAAACACCCAAAGCCGCGTGAGCAGAACCAGTAACAGGGTCTTCTGCAATACCTTCATTTGGCACAAAAAACCTTGATATAATATCAAATTCGTCGGAATATCTTGCTGTTATACCGACTCCATTTTTTGAAAGATTACTAATTTTAGTGATATCCAGTTTGTAATTAATTATTTCTTTAAAAGTATCGAAAACAAAATATATATCTTTTCCTGCCTTAAAAGAATCTATAGGGAGACTTTTAAATACACCCTCAAGATTTTCTGGTTTTACTAAAGGTTTAATTTTTGGAATAGGGGCACTCAAAACATATAGACCTTTCCGTATGGTGACACGAAGTTCACCTATTTTAGAATTAAAGATAAATGGCGGATCAAGCCCATATTCTTTGTGCAAAACATGAGCAGTAGCAATCGTAGCGTGACCACAAAAATCAATTTCTACTTTTGGAGTAAACCATCTTAGATCGAAAGTATTTCCTCGCCTTACTACAAATGCTGTTTCGGAAAGGTTATTTTCTTCAGCAATTTTCTGCATCATTTTTGTACTAAAAAAAGTATCAACAAACATTACGCCCGCTGGGTTGCCTTCAAAAAGCTTATCAGAAAATGCGTCGACTTGATAGAATATATAAGTCATTAGTAACAGTGATTACCATCTCTGGGCAGCTCATCAATGAAATTTAGGATATCACTTTTCAAGCTAATATTGTCATCAAAGTACCGAGACATCACCTGCACAGCTTGCGTATGATTAGTATCAGGGTAGAGCTTTAAAACCGATTTTCCACCTCGTTTATTTACCTTTGCCGATAGTATTATCGCATTTTGTGGGCCAACTACTTTATCTGCTAATCCATTAATGACCAACAAAGAAGGTGTTGCGTTATCAACATAAGCCATTGGAGCATCATTATATTTAAATCTATCGGGAAATATAGTAACTAAAGGCTCTTTTTTTAATTCGTAAACCCCTGTGGGCGAAGAAATAGACACTACCCCAGAAATAAGACTGCACACCGAGATACCTTGTTCCTTTAAATAATGTTGGTTCATAGAGACCATTAATGCATTATAACCGCCCGCTGAATGCCCAATTAATACAACTTTCCTATTTGAAAATAAGTTTGATAAATATGCAACTGCCTTAGCTGTGTCATGAAGCATATCGGGAAATATAATTTCAGGAAAGAGACGGTAATTAGGAACAGCAACATCATAACCTTCTGAAGTAAATCCTTCCGCAAAGAACTTATAGATATCCTTAGAACCGCTATCCCATGAACCACCATGTATAAATACAATTATTGGTGAATTTTCTTTCTTTGCCCTAGCCTGGTAAATATCCATTACTTGGCTACCTAAGCTTCCATAACTAACGTTTTTCTCAAGCAAATAGCTTTTGGATGGGGTTATCCCATTGAGAAGGCTAACTGGAGCACATGAAGTGAAGATTGAAATTAACAATACAAAGTAAAAGTATCTATATTTCATCAACAACAATCACCCTTCTGACTTGGGTCAGTAGTAATTTTCGTGGACCCTTTTTTTGTTTCCTGCGGGTCTCTTACGCGAACTTCACAACTACTAGGTATCCACTCAATTACGTCTTCTATTTTGACATTGGGCTCAACTTTGTAAAACATATCTTTGTAAGGTTCCTTTTGCATAAGGGTGTAAGTTTTTTCACAAACCGCGGACCTGACACCTCTTTTAAAACAATGACCATCGTCATCATAAACAGAGCGCCATGGACCCTTGTAAATTAATGCTTGATTTTTCTCCAAGCAGACTCCCTGCTTACCTTTATAAGCAAGGTAAGTTGCACTCCTATATTCAATTCCCTCAACGATTTGCCAAGGTTCATCATCGTACTTATCAATTTTCACTCCGTGAAAACCAGCTTCTTCTAGAGCAGATACAAATCCCATTTCAGTTAGAGCACCCGATATACAGCCTGACCACAAACGAGAGTTTTCCTTTAATTCCTCAGGGCTTTCCTCGTCAGAAACAATATCAGAGACGGCTATACGCCCTCCAACTTTGAGAACACGAAACATTTCGTGGAATAACTGTTTCTTTTTCCTATCAGAAACCAAATTTAATACGCAGTTAGAGACAATTACGTCTACAGAGTTATCTGGAATCATAGTTAATTCAGACTTCATCCTGAGCGTTTCAGCTTCTAGTTTCTCTAGATCACTTAAATTTTTTATAGGATGTTCACTTAGCCAATTGCTTAATTTATCAAGATCTAATTTTAAGTCTTCTATATGGCCGCGTTTAAACTCAACATTAGCATAACCCAAACTCTCGGCGATTATTGGGGCATTTGCACGAGCTAAAGAGAGCATATCATCAGTCATATCTATGCCTATAACTTTACCTTCAGGGCCAACTATTTGTGATGCAATAAAACAAATTTTCCCGCCTCCTGAACCAAGATCTAATACCGTGTCTCCCTTGCGGACATATCTGGATGGATCGCCGCAACCATAATCGCGGTCTAATACATCTTGAGGGATTATCTTTAAATATTTAGGATCATAGTCAATTGGACAACATAATGCAGCCTCTACTGCTTTTGCACCTTCCCCGTATCTTTTTTGAACCTCTTCCCTTACATCGGAATTTGTAGCTTCTAGCTCAGTCGGGTTATCCATAAATGTGTCTCTTAATTGTATTAGTTGGTACCGTGATATTTATACATGTTTATTAAAAAATTTAAATAAAAAAACCCCCGTACATTTCTGCACGAGGGCTAGATAATAGAAAAATTTAAAATTAAGCCATTTTGATATTATCAACAGCAGTTTTACCTGAGCGTTGATCAACAGCAGTATCAAATTCAACTTTGTCGCCTTCATTCAGACCGTCAAGGCCTGAACGTTGAACGGCTGAAATATGAACAAATACATCAGTATCTCCACCTTCAGGTTGAATAAATCCAAAACCTTTTGTTGTATTAAAGAACTTAACTGTTCCAGTTTTCATTTCGTCTGACATGTGTATTCCTTTCACGTCATTAATTTTATAGAAACCAACATGGCAACTATGGTAGTCGACTTGGAAGAAAAAACATTTGTTTCGCAGTTTCCTGTGAAATTAGTCAGCCGGATTGTCTGGCCATAATCGATTTCTCCCTATGACCGTGAAAGTAATATTTTGCAAGCGATGATTTCAAAGAAATTTTTATAATTCGTCAAATTACAATGAAAATGCATTATACTAGGCTTTGAGATAAATTTGGCTCCCAAGACTTTTAAACTTCTTTGACATTTCCTGCATTCCTTCATTAGCATCTGCTGGATACAATGCCGCCTTTTCATTATCCGATAAACTGTCTGCATAGTTTCTTACATCTTGAGTGATTTTCATTGAACAGAATTTTGGCCCACACATTGAACAAAAGTGAGCTACTTTATGTGCATCTTTAGGCAATGTCTGATCATGATAATCTTTTGCCGTCTCGGGGTCTAATGATAAATTGAACTGATCCTCCCAACGAAATTCAAATCTAGCTCTTGATAACGCATCATCCCGTATTTGAGCAGCAGGGTGACCTTTTGCTAGATCAGCAGCATGGGCGGCTAATTTATATGTAATAACTCCAACTTTAACATCGTCTCTATCTGGTAAACCCAGATGCTCTTTGGGAGTAACATAGCATAGCATAGCCGTTCCGAACCACCCTATCATTGCTGCGCCAATTCCAGATGTTATATGGTCATACCCGGGGGCTATGTCAGTTGTTAACGGCCCTAAAGTATAAAAAGGCGCTTCCCCACACTCAATAAGCTGCTTCTCCATGTTGACTTTTATTTTGTGCATAGGAACATGGCCAGGGCCTTCAATCATTACTTGGCAGCCTTTATTCCAAGCAATTTTTGTTAGTTCCCCGAGAGTCTCTAATTCAGCAAATTGCGCCCTATCGTTTGCATCAGCAATAGCCCCTGGTCTTAGACCATCCCCCAGGCTAAACGTAACATCATAAGAACGCATGATATCACAAATATCTTCAAAATGAGTATATAAAAAACTTTCTTTATGGTGAGAAAGGCACCACTTCGCCATTATAGAACCGCCTCTAGAAACAATTCCACAAACACGGTTTGCTGTTAAATGAATATAAGCTAATCTCACACCAGCATGAATAGTAAAATAATCTACACCCTGCTCGCACTGCTCTATCAGAGTATCACGATACACTTCCCAGGTTAGATCTTCTGCAACTCCGTTAACTTTTTCAAGGGCCTGATAAATTGGAACTGTACCAATCGGAACAGGTGAATTTCTAATAATCCACTCGCGGGTATTATGAATATTTCTTCCCGTGGAAAGATCCATCACATTATCAGCGCCCCATCGCGTAGCCCAAACCATCTTATCAATTTCTTGCTCAACGGACGATGCAACTGCCGAATTACCGATATTTGCATTAATTTTTACCAAAAAATTTCTGCCAATAATTTGTGGTTCTAGTTCGGGATGGTTTATATTAGCAGGTACAACTGCCCTGCCCGCCGCAATTTCACTCCTAACGAATTCTGGTGTCACAAAAGCTGGTATATTAGCACCAAAACTTTCACCTGCCGCCACTCGTTCCTCAGCACCTTCGGTCATATTTTTACGACCAAGGTTTTCACGTTCAGCAATGTATATCATCTCCTTTGTGATAACACCTGCTTTAGCAAACTCATACTGAGTAACCATTTCATTACCTTTTCCTCGCAAAGGGGAGTTTTTTATAGGAAATTCGCGAGCAAGATACTTTCCACTGGCTCCACCATTGTCTTCCGGTTTAACCGAACGCCCATCATAAAACTCAACACCCCCACGACCCTTGACCCATTCTGTTCTAAACCGAGAAAGGCCTTTTTCTATGTTAATTATGATATTTGGATCAGAGTAAGGCCCTGAAGTATCGTATACAGGCACATCAGGCTCATCAGCTGTAGCATGTAAGTGCACCAATCTATGAGGCACTCTCAGCGAAGGGTCAGCATCTGGAGCAGTATAAACTTTAGAGGAGGAAGGGAGTTCTCCAGTGGTAACTTCAAGCGTATGCATGTTGTCTTTATTTATGGGTTTGTTCATTTGCTTCATCCTATTTATTACTTTTATACCTGATATCTTATTTTTTCTGTACTATTGATTCATAATAGCTGATTTGAGGTCTAATGAATTATCTGATAATATTTCTTTATTGAGTTTTTGTCCTTTTGTAAGCACCATTTTAGTGAACATAAATTCTCTAGGGCTATTCACTGCATCTACCGCTAGAAGGTTATTATCTTTAAAGTAAAAAGCTGAGAAGCTTCTACCTTTTTCTATATCACCTCTTATTACAATGTGATTATACCCTTCGGAAAGACCCGCAATCTGTAACTTAAGGTCATATTGATCTGACCAAAACCATGGAAGACTATTATAAGCTTTCGGTTTTTCATTAATGTGTAGTGCTGCAATCTTTGCCTGTTCAGTAGCGTTAGGAACTGATTCGAGCCTTAGAAACCTTTCATAAATTTCATTGTAATGCCAAGATACATCACCGATAGCGTAAATTTCAGGGTCTGATGTTTGACAGAATTGATTAACTTCCACTCCGTTCTTAACCGCCAGACCAGCAGATTCTGCAAGTTCAATATTGGGAATAACGCCAATACCAACTATAACCATGTCACCAATAAAGGTTTTACCACAAGATGTGAGTATATGAATTTTTTCGTCTATTTTTTTAAATTCTGTTGCTATTACCTCTTCAAAAATTTCAACACCCTCTTCATCGTGAATACGTTTATAAAAGTTTGATAATTCTGGTGCCGTAACACGTTGCAATACGCGTGCCATAGCTTCAATTACTGTAACTTTCATTCCCTGTTTTCGCAAACTAGCAGCTGTTTCTAATCCAATATAACCTCCCCCGATTATTACTGCATGATCATTAGCAATAACACGGCTTTTAATTTTATTGACATCATCAGAGTTCCTTAAATAATAGACACCTTCTGTTTCAGAACCAGGAACGGGTATTTTTCGAACGCGGGCACCCGTCGCAATGACGAGTTTGTCATAATTTATTATATTGTTGTTATTAGTGATCACAGATTTATTGGCGCGGTCAATACTCTTAACACGCTCTCCTAGTCTAATACTTATCCTCGACTTTTCATAAAGCTCAGCAGGTCGCAATAGTATGTCTTCTATTTTTTTTTCGCCTGAAAGAAAGGTTTTAGACAGAGGTGGACGATGATAGGGGTAGTCACGCTCTTCGCCAATAATTGTTATATTGCCTAACCAACCTCCCTGCCTGAGACTAATAGCAAATTGAGAACCCGCATGGGAGCCGCCTATTATAACACAATTTCTTATCATTTGCGATTCTGCCTATTCTTTATCAATTCGTCAATGACTTCAGGCTCAGATAATGTAGAAACATCACCCAAATTATCGAAATTATCTTCGGCTATTTTTCTAAGAATTCGTCTCATTATTTTGCCTGAGCGAGTCTTTGGTAGGTTATTGGAAAACTGAATAAAATCAGGAGATGCAATAGGGCCTATTTCTGATCTTACATGTTGAATTAATTCACTCTTTAAGAAGCTAGAAACTTCAGTATTTGCCTTTACTGTTACATAGGCATAAATTCCCTGACCCTTAATATTATGGGAATAACCTACCACAGCAGCCTCAGATATTGAATTGTGGCTCACCAATGCGCTCTCTATTTCAGCAGTTCCCATTCTATGCCCAGACACATTGATTACATCATCCACACGCCCAGTTATCCAATAGAATCCGTCTTTATCTCTCCTACAACCATCACCAGTAAAGTAAGAATTTGGATAAGCTGAAAAATAAGTATCAATAAATCTTTCATGATTACCATAAACTGTGCGCATCTGACCAGGCCAACTTGACTTTATAATAAGGTTTCCATCTGCCTCACCCTTTAATTCATCTCCTGACGCGTCAACCAAAGCAGGAACAATTCCAAAAAAGGGATGAGCGCCAGCACCAGGCTTCATATCAGTAGCACCTGGTAGAGGAACAATCATTGCACCGCCAGTTTCTGTTTGCCACCAGGTGTCTACTATTGGGCACCTGCTGTTCCCTACGGTATGATAGTACCACTCCCAAGCTTCTGGGTTGATAGGTTCACCTACAGTCCCTAATAAGCGTAGGCTTTTTCTCGAAGTTGCCTTTACAGGGCCGGCACCCTCACGCATTAAAGAACGAATTGCGGTTGGCGCAGTATAAAAAATACTGACATTATGTTCATCACATATATCCCAAAACCTTGAGGCATTAGGGTAAGTTGGAACACCCTCGTAAAGAACTGTAGTTGTGCCGTTGGCCAGAGGGCCATAAATAATATAAGTATGGCCTGTAACCCAGCCTACATCTGCGCTACACCAATATACATCGTTTTCCTTTATATCAAAAACATACTCATGAGTCATAGAGGCCCAAACGAGGTAACCGCCAGAAGTATGTAAAACGCCTTTTGGCGCTCCAGTTGAGCCAGAAGTATACAGTATAAATAATGGGTCCTCAGAGTTCATTGGCTCAGGAGCACAGGAGTCAGCAGCGCCTTTTAGTTCGTCATGAAGCCAAACATCTCTCCCCGCTAGCATTTCAATTTCTTTTCCGGTTCGCCTTATTGTAAGGACTTTCTCAACTATACCCGCAATATCACACGCAACATTGCAATTAGCTTTTAAAGGAATTTTTTTTGTGCCTCTCAGCCCTTCATCTGCTGTAATAACAAAATTACTACCACAATCTTTTATTCTACCCGCTAAAGCCTCTGGGCTAAATCCTGCAAATACAACACTATGTATAGCCCCTATTCTAGCACAGGCTAGCATAGCAATAGCTGCTTCCGGTATCATGGGCATATAAATTGTTACCCGGTCACCTTTCAGGACTCCATTATTTTTTAAAACATTAGAGAACCTACAAACTTGTGTATATAATTGTTTATACGTCAATTTAATTGATTGATTAGGTTCGTCTGCTTCCCAAATTATTGCTACTTTATCACCTCTCTCTTCAAGATGCCTATCAATACAGTTTTCAGATACATTTAAAGTGCCATCAGAATACCACTCGATATTTAAATCTTCCTTATTCCAGCTTACGTTTTTTACTTTCGTGTATTCTGTTATCCACTTTAATCTTTTCCCATGCTCCCCCCAAAACTTCTCAGGGTTTTCTAGAGAAGAGTTATACATATCATTATATTTTTCTAATGTAAGATTAGCAGAACTAACAAAACTTTTTGATGGTTTATAAACTTTAACATCTTCAGTCATTTCAAGTCCTTCTTTGCCCAGGAATTCGTATGCTTTCAACTAATTTTTGAATCTCAATTGGAGGAGCAGGTGATAACAATGCTACGATCATACCAGTAAAGACTGCTACTATCATAAATATGAAACCTATACCCTCTGGCGAAATACCAAACCACCATCCAGCCTCAACACCGCCCATGAATTTGAAATAACATATATATCCAACAGTTGTAATTAGCCCTGTTAGCATAGATACAATCGCTCCTTCTTTATTCATTCTTTTCCAAAATATACCAAGAACAACAACTGGAAAAAGTGATGCTGCAGCAATACCAAAAGCAAAAGCAACAACCTGAGCGACAAATGGAAGAGAAGATGCAAAGGCGCCTATAAAGGCAGATAAGAGTATAGCTAAAAAAGCAGAAGTTCGGGCAATTAATAACTCTGAACGTTCTGACATATTTGGATAAAACGTATTTTTCATTAAATCATGGCTAATAGCAGAACTAATTACCATGAGTAAGCCTGCAGCTGTCGACAATGCAGCTGCTAACCCCCCAGCAACCACAAGCCCTATGACCCAATGAGGCAAATTAGCTATTTGGGGGTTAGCTAAAACAAAAATGTCTCGGTTTGGCACAATTTCATTTTTAATATTATCTTTAGAATCTGGTCCACGGTATTGTATAATTCCGTCTTGATTTAGGTCGTTAAAATCTAATAGGCCTGTTTTCTCCCAATCCTTGTACCATCCTGGTATGGGCTTTCCCCCATCAGATAAAATTTCAGATCTTCGCTCTTCAAAATTTTCACTGTTTCCGATATAAGTAGCCTCATTTACAGTATCAATAAAGTTCATACGAGCAAATGCCCCAACTGCTGGGGCAACTGTATAAAGTAAAGCGATAAACATAAGTGCCCAACCAGCCGATTTTCGAGCTGCTTTAGCAGATTTTACTGTAAAAAACCGGATAATTACATGAGGTAAACCTGCTGTACCAAACATCAAAGCCGCTGTAATACAAAAAATATCAACATTACTTTTTGTGGTTGATGTATATTCTTTGAACCCTAGCTCTGTGACCACAGAATTTAGTTTAGAAAGCATAGGAACATCACTACCAGCAATATTACCTATAAAGCCCAGCTGGGGAATCGGGTTATTTGTTACTATGATTGATATGAAAATAGCTGGTACAGTGTATGCAAATATTAACACAACATATTGAGCAACTTGCGTGTAGGTAACACCCTTCATTCCACCTAAAACAGCATAAATAAAAACTATCAAACCTCCAATGAATATCCCTACATTAAAGGGAACTCCGAGGAAGGAAGAAAAGGCTACTCCCACACCTTTCATTTGGCCTGCTATATAAGTAAATGAAACCATCAATGCACAAACAACAGCTATCACCCTCGCTAATTTTGAGTAATACCTTTCACCAACAAAATCTGGAACAGTGAATTTACCAAACTCTCTTAAAAATGGAGCCAGCAGAAGTGCAAGTAGTACGTACCCACCCGTCCATCCCATGAGATAAACTGAACCACCATAACCTAAAAAAGCAATTAACCCTGCCATAGATAAAAAACTAGCGGCAGACATCCAGTCAGCAGCGGTAGCCATACCATTTAAAATTGGTGGTACATCGTGACCAGCCACATAAAACTCTTTGGTTGTACTAGCACGCGCCCAGAAGGCTATTAGTATATAAATACCGAATGTTAAGCTAACAAAAAGATATGTCCAAAATTGTTCGCCCATTTACTAATTATCCAAACCATATTTTTTTTCTAAGTAATTCATGCCTAGACAGTAAATAATAATAATTATCAGAAAAACATAAATTGAACCTTGTTGCGCAAACCAAAAGCCAAGAGGAGCACCGCCAATAAAATATTGATCAAGAAATTCACGAAAAATAATACCTGCCCCAAAAGAGGTTAAAAACCATAGACTTAGTAGGCCAGCAGTAAAAAGCTGAACAGATTTCCAATATAGTCTCTGGTTTTTAGGCAAAATTTCCATTTATTATCTCAGTAATTCCTAAGCTTTAATACTAAACCTTTGATTTCCTATTGGTAAACTTCTTATTCTTTGACCTGAAGCCTTGTAAATAGCATTGACTAATGCAGGTGCAATAGGCGGAGTACCTGGTTCACCCGCTCCTCCAATACGGTTATTTGAAGAAATTATCTCAACATCAATACTAGGAGCATCATCCATTCTAACCATTTTATAATCATAAAAATTACTTTGATCTACCGAACCGTTACTTATTGTTATTTCCCCATAAAGAGCGGCAGTTAAACCAAATATAATACCACTTTCCATTTGAGCAATAAATCCATTCGGGTTAATCGCCATTCCTGCATCTGCAGCACATGCTACATTCACAACTCGAGGAGCTCCATTACTAATGTCTACAGTGACTACCTGAGCCACGATACTCATAAAACTTTCAACAATCGCTATACCTTGAGCATAACCGGGCGGTAAAGTTTTTCCCCAACCCGCCATTCGGGCTGCTGTATCAAGAACATTTAAATGCCTAGGTTTTGTTTTTAAAAGCAGTCGCCTAAACTCATAACAATCAATACCAGCATTAGAGGCTAACTCATCAATAAAAGACTCTGTAAAGTACCCGTGCTGAGTATGGTCAACCGAACGCCATGCACCAACCCGTATATGAGTGGGGCTCTCCATATATTGAGCTTTTATATTTGGTATATCGTAAATAACTGCACTAGCTTCATGCGGGTCCATATTATGCACAAACTTACTTTCCCAAGAAATGGGAAGCCCCTTAATATCTAATCCTGCCTTCAAATGCCCTAAAACCGATGGCCTGTAAAAGTCTTGCTGAGTTGTTTCTTCTCTAGACCATATTAACTTAACTGGCACACCAGACTTTTTTGAAACTTGCGCGGCTTGATTTGTATAATCTGGATTAGCTCGACGACCAAAGCCTCCCCCCATAAACGCTGTATGGACTGTTACACTTTCCAATTCTATGCCTAAAGTATCTGCAGTTACTTGTCGGGTACCCAAAGGATTTTGCGTTCCAGCCCAAATATCACATTTTCCGTCACGGTACCACGCTGTTGCATTCATTGGTTCCATACATGCATGCGCTAGGAGTGGTACAGAATATTCAGCCTCATGAATTGAAGCAGACTCATTTATTGATTTTTCAACATTACCAAATTTATGAAGTAATTTACCTTTACCTGATTTAATAGCAGATCTATAATTATCAAAGATCACTTTATCATCAATATTCTTAATTGAACTACTCGTCCAAGTTACATCAATAAAGTCTAATGCATTTTTTGCATGCCAATAACCGTCCGCGACAACAGCTATATAATCTTCCATATTATACACACCATAAACACCAGGCATTTTTTTAGCTATTGAGTCGTCCATTTCACTTACTTTTTGACCGTGAACAGGTGCAGCTTTAACAGTCCCATACTTCATGCCCTCAATTTGAGCATCAATCCCGAAAATAGCTGTTCCGTCTACCTTCGCAGGTATATCAACTCTAGGTAGAGATTTGCCTATTAGTTTATACTCATTTCGCTTTTTTAGTTTTGGTTGCAAATTAGGTTTTAGTGTTGCTGCAATCTCAGCAAACTCTGAAAAAGGAGCTTTTTTATTATTATGATAAATAAAGCTTTTTTCTGCACGTAATTGCGTAATTGGTACTCCCCATTGTTTTGCGGCAGCACTTAATAACAACTCTTTAGCGGCGGCACCAGCGGTTAACATTGCTCCTGTACCGGTAAATCTTACCGAAGTTGATCCGCCAGTAATTTGCATATTCATTGATTTAGCCGCAGCAAGCATTGCTCCATTAAGTGAATCAAATAGGACTGAGGGCACATTAGCAGAACCAAACAAAAACTCTCTTGCTAAAGCAAAGTTAGCATAATCTTTTTCAGCTGGCGCTTCCATGATTTCCATAGCACCCCAATCTGCTTCCATTTCTTCGGCAAGCATTGCTGACAGTGCAGTATGTACCCCCTGACCCATTTCACCATGGGGAATAATGGCGGTAACGGTATTGTCAGTAGCTACTTTTACCCATGTTGTTATAAGGTGTTCATCTCCATTGGTGACATAACCGGATAAATCTTCAGTGCGGTCACCTGGACGGATAGCTATCCCAACTATAAGAGCGCCGCCTGCAGTTATACCTGCAATGGCGCCAGCGCCAATAAAGCCTCTACGTGTCCATTTTTTTAATGATGATGTATTTGATTTCTCAATTTTCTTGGAAGGGTATTCTTTGTTCAGCTTAGCCATTTAATCACCTAAACTTTCTTCGCAGCGGACTTGATAGCTGCCTTAATTCGTCCATACATTCCGCAACGGCAAATATTGCCACGCATAGAAGCATCAATATCCTCATCCGACGGATTAGGGTTTCTCTCTAGCAATGCTACAGCAGACATAATTTGACCAGACTGACAATACCCACATTGTGGAACTTGATGCTCTATCCAGGCTTCTTGTATTGGGTGAAGAGCGTCTTCTGCATCAGCTAGACCTTCTATTGTGGTTACACTTTTTCCCTCTATATTTGATACCGGAGTTACGCATGAACGAATAGGCTTCCCCTCAACATGAATAGTGCAAGCACCGCATAAAGATGATCCACAGCCAAACTTTGTTCCTATTAATCCTAGCTTTTCCCTTAAAACCCATAATACTGGAGTGTCAGTATCAATATTAATTTCGTGATTTTGTCCATTTACTATTAATTTAACCACAA
>JABGVR010000142.1 GCA_018645985.1 Hellea sp.
AAGCTAGGTGAACGCGTCGCTACTAAAGGAGTTACTATTGTTGACGATGGAACACTTCCAGGTCGTAGAGGCTCACTCTCAATAGACGATGAGGGCACAGCTACTTCTAGAACAACTTTAATTGAGGACGGTATACTCACTGGATTTATGCAAGATAGAATGAATGCAAGACTTCTGGGTGTTGAGGCAACAGGTAATGGAAGAAGAGAGTCTTTTGCTCATTCACCAATGCCGCGTATGACAAATACGTTCATGCTTGCCGGTAAAAGTGAACCAGAGCAAATGCTAAACGAATTAAAAGATGGCATTTACGCCCCGAATTTTGGTGGAGGCCAAGTAGATATCACCAGCGGAAAGTTTGTATTCCAATGTACTGAGGCATACAAAGTGAGAAATGGAAAAATAGAGGAACCACTAAAGGGCGTAACGTTAATAGGCGATGGACCAACTGTACTTACTCAAATCAAACATATTGGTAACGATTTAAAACTCGACCCTGGAATAGGAGTTTGCGGAAAAGCAGGCCAAGGTGTCCCAGTTGGAGTTGGGCAACCTAGTCTGTATGTAGAGAACCTTACTGTGGGTGGCAGCTCGACAAGCTAGATCGCCCCTGTAGGATTATCTATCTAAACCAGCTTTATTAAGTTCTGCTCTTATTTTACCTGATAAAAAACAATAAAACATTCTAAAATCTGAAATTAGTGACCATAAAGGGTAAGTAAAAGTTGCAGGTTTATTTTTTTCTATAGTTGCATGACTCATCCAAGCAAAGAAATAACCCGATACAAAAACTAAAGGCAGAAACTTCAAAGCGCCGGTAAAAATTATATAAATCAAAATTAATAAACCAATAGCCGTTCCAACGTAGTGCAAGCCACGAGTTGCAGGAGAACTATGTTCTCGCAAATAATAGGGCCAAAAATCTTTATAATTCTTAATTTCTCGCATAATTCTCTCTTACTTTCGTAGCCCTTATTCTCATTTAGGTGTAATATGATAATTCAAAACAACAAGAAAATAAATTTTTATAAAAAAATAGTATAATTACACTTGTCGGCACAATAAAAATACTGTTATTAGGCGCAACTAACCATAATGATCTATTCCGCAATAGCTCAGTTGGTAGAGCAGCTGACTGTTAATCAGCTTGTCGCAGGTTCGAGTCCTGCTTGCGGAGCCATCATTATACCCTCACAGTATAATAAGTATCTGAAAAGACAGAGATTATATCTCTCTAGGTCTCTTTACCCCTAGATTTACTGATATTTGGTGCAACAAATGCCTTGCCACTGGGCAACATTATCCGTCTTCCCATTGACAGCGGTGCCCTTATTTAAGAACATATATTATAAGTAAGAGAATTGTAATGAGTAAAAAAACATACTCATTACCAACATTGCAATAAAAACGGTGTATTTATGTTAAATTTCTATATCTCAAATAAAATTAGATTGTTTAATCTATTATTAGTTATATTCAGTTTATTCAATCTGGAGTTAGCTTATGCAGGGCAAGATAACACGTCTAATCTCTCCATAGACCACATTATGAAAATGGAGACTGTGAATAGTCTCGCTCTTAGTCCAGAAGAGGATTGGATTGCATACGTTGTGACACGTATGGATGAGAAAAAAGATAAAAGATTTAGCCAAATTCATATGACATCTACAGATGGTAAAACAACGTTACCTATGACTGCAGTATATATGGATGCATCTGACCCTCAATGGAGCCCAGATGGTAAATACCTTGCTTTCCTTGGGTCAAGAGGAGTGGATAAAGATACAAAAAATCAAGTTTGGACATTAGACCTAAGAGGCGGTGAAGCAGTTCAATTCACTAATGTCCCACAAGGAATAAATAGCTTTCACTGGTCACCTGATGGCACTAAGATGGCTTTAGTTATTAAAGATGCAAAACAATTAAATAATGCCTCTGACGAAAACTCTGCCAACGAAAAGCTTGAGCCATTTGTTATAGACCGCCTTCAATTTAAAAAAGATTATGTCGGATATTTGGATAGAAGACGAACGCATATTTATATTAAAAATGGACATGAAAAACCTATCCAAATCACATTTGGGGATTATGATGATAGCGATCCTCAATGGAACCCTGATAATAAAACCATAGCTTTTGTTTCCAAACGCGAAGGAGATCCTGACGCAAATAATAATAGTGATATCTGGCTAGTAGACAGCTCTGTTGATGAAAAAAGCAGAGAACTAAAAAAACTTACAGTAAATCCAGGGCCTGATACTAATCCGTCTTGGTCACCTGATGGAAATACAATTGCCTATGTATCATCAATCGAGCCTAATAAACTGTGGTATGCTACAGAACATTTAGCAATTACTGATAAAAATAATGGTAAAACTAAATTGCTGTCACTTAATTATGATAGGATGATATCTTCACCAATATTTTCAAATGATGGTAAGTCAGTATTTGCTCTAGCTTCTGATCAGGGAAATCGTCCTTTGGTTAAGTTTGACATATCAAATAATAATAAAGAAAATATCACCCCTGGCGATCTATCTGTTCGAAATTATGCAATTGGAAATAATGATAAAATCATCACTTTAATGTCCTCACATCATAGTCCATTTAACTTTTATAATATAAAAGATGATGAAGTAATAAATCTCACAAATTACAATAAAGACATTTTGAAGAACACTAAACTAGCTGACGTAAAAAGACTCATTGTGCCAGGGTGGAAAAACGAACCTGTTGAGAGTTTTATTTATTACCCCCCCAATTATGATAGTCAAAAAATCTATCCTACCGTTTTTGTACTTCATGGGGGACCTGTAAGCCAGCATGACACATCATTTGATAAATTTGCACAGCTTTACGCAGCTAAAGGCTATATAGCAGTACTACCAAACCCTCATGGCTCATCAGGTTATGGCCAGGCATATTCATATGCTTTAAATAAAAAATGGGGAGTATCAGACTTTGAAGATGTAGACGCTATTGCGGATTACCTCGTAGAAAATGGTGTCAGTAACCCTAAAAAATTGGGTGTGGGGGGCTGGTCGTATGGCGGCATTTTAACAAATTATGTAATCACAAAATCAACTAGATTTTCTGGGGCAGTTTCTGGTGCTAGTGAAGTAAATCATCGTGCAAATTATGGTCATGATATTTATCAAAATGAGTGGGAAGTAGAGCTAGGTCTCCCATGGGAAAACATAGAGGCCTGGGAAGAAATTAATCCTTTTAATGACCTCGGTAAAGTTACAACGCCAACATTAGTGATTGGCGGTCAATTAGACTGGAATGTCCCAATATTAAATTCTGAACAGCTTTATCAGGTTCTTAAAAGACGCGGCATAGATACAAAATTAGTGGTATACCCAGGTGAATATCATGGCATTAATAGACCTGGTTTTGTTCGAGATAGGTATGAAAGATTTATTAGCTGGTTTGATCAATATGTAAAATAGCCTCTTAGGATTTTTCCAATGAATATCCAGACCAAGCTTTAACAGTTTTCATTACGAGTGAACTTTCAATTCTGCTAACATGTGGCAGACTAGCAATAATACGTTTGTATATTTGTTCATAACTTTTGGTGTCTTTAGCTGCAACCTTGACGAGGTAATCAGCAGAACCAGTCGTAAGATAGCACTCTAAAACCTCAGGCCGCTCCAAGGCTGCTTTTTCAAAGCTTGCCAAAGTTTTATCCGATTGATTTTCTAATGATACTTCAACAAAGAAAATCATCGAATAACCTAACTTCTCACCACTCAAAGAAGCTGTATATTTTTCAATCATACCCTCTTTCTCTAAAATAGAGATACGTCGATGAGTTGCTGATGTCGACAAGCCAACTAAATTACCTAAATCTGATATCGATAATCTACAATTATCTTGTAGATACCGAAGTATTTTCCTGTCTATTTTATCCATAATAGGATTATTTTCATAAAAATATATATTATTCAATATAATATTCGATATTTTATTATAGTTTAAATAATTATCGTAATTAATATTATTAAGTGTCTGCTAATTATTGTTCAAAAGGAAACAAACATGATAATTGGCGTGCCAAAAGAAATAAAGAACCATGAGTACCGTGTTGGCCTAACGCCTGAATCAGTTGAGGAACTCGTGAAAGATGGGCACAAAGTTATTATTGAAACATCAGCTGGAATTGGCATTGGAGCATCCGATACCGCATATAAAGAGGCCGGTGCCTCTATAGCTAAGAATGCATCCGAGGTATTTAGAGGTGCTAAAATGATAGTGAAAGTTAAAGAACCTCAAGCTTTAGAAAGAAAAATGTTAAAGCAAGGTCAAGTGCTTTTTACATATTTGCATCTGGCACCTGATCGTCAACAAACTATTGATTTGATAGAATCCAAAGCCATATGCATTGCCTATGAAACTGTTACTGATAGACAAGGAGGGCTCCCCTTACTGAGGCCGATGAGTCAAGTGGCAGGCAGATTAGCTATTCAAGTTGGCGCCGCAGCTTTACAAAAAAACGGTGGCGGACGCGGCGTTCTTCTCGGAGGCGTACCTGGAGTTGCACCAGCTAATGTTTTGATAATTGGGGGTGGGGATGTTGGGTTTAATGCAGCACAAATGGCGGTCGGGTTACAAGCAAATGTTACTATCCTGGA
>JABGVR010000143.1 GCA_018645985.1 Hellea sp.
CAAAAAACGTGCTATCCGAATCCTGTAAAAACCAATACAATGCTTTCAACTAAAAATAAGATATGATATGTATGCAATGACAATTTAAATCAGGTACTTACAGTATTTAAGAAGTAGAGTTTAAGGGTTTTCAATGGAACTGACTATCGAACAAGCACTGCAGCAAGGTGTTGCAGCACACAAAGAAGGCAAGCTTCAGGATGCCGCACGTCTATATCGGGCTATCTTGCAGTCTCAGCCTTTGCATCCTGACGCCAATCATAACCTGGGCGTATTTGCAATCTCTGTGAATAAAGCTGAGGCAGCGGTGCCATTATTTAAAACTGCTCTTGAAGCTAACCCAAAGATAGAACAGTTTTGGCTGAGCTATATTGATGCTCTAATCAAAACGGAGAAAGTTGATGACGCAAGGCGAGTTTTAGCTGACGCACAGCAAGCTGGAGTAACTGCCGCCAAGTTGAGGATATTTGAAGAGCAACTTGAATTTGAGCTATCTCCTAGTATTCAGATACCCCAGCAAGAAATTAGTAATCCACTGCATAGTCATCAAGGTGAATTGTCAGCAGCAATCGAGTTGCGTGAAATTGGGAGATATAAGGAGGCTCAAGAGTGGCTGCGTAACGTTATTGATCATGACTCTAGAAACACAGAAGCTTTATCACTGCTTTCCCAAGTGCTCTTGCTGGATAAAAAAGAGGCGGAAGCGGAGAAAGCGCTGACAGCAGCTGCATCGATTAACTCAGAACTTCCATCTGTCTATCGCAATCAAGCAAGGTTATTACTAAAACAGTCTAAAAAAGCAGAGGCGCTGGAAAAGGCGCAATGGGGATGTAGGCAATCGCCAGAAGATTCAGAGAGTTTACTGGTGCTCGCTGCTTGTCTTGGAGCAAATCAAAGAGACTTGGAAGCACTGCCAATAATTGAAAATATATTGAAAGCTGAATCAAATTATGCTGAAGCTTATGCGAATAGGGCGCTTATTAAATTACGGGCAAAGGATACAACTGGCGCTATTGAAGACGCAGAAATGACAGTCTCGCTTAAACCGCATTTGACTCAAATGTGGCAGCTATTAAGTTCTTTGCTCTATCAAGCTAATAACCTTAGTGACGCAATTGAAGCCCTGAGAAGTGCTCATAAGAATGAGCCAAAAAACACAGCTTTAATGATACAACTGGGAGAGTTCTTACGACAAGATAATAAAGCGAGTGAGGCTATTAATATCCTCGAGCAAGCCACGGAGCTTGCTCCAAAAGATGACACGGTGTGGATAAATCTTGGGGTTGCTCTCCAACAAGAAAAAAGAATAGTTGATGCAAAGATAGCGTATGAAAAGGCGCTGGCCCTTAATCCCAAATCAGCTGCTGTTGCGAGTAACCTGGGTGCAATGGCAAAGGAAGCTGAAGAATGGGAGTCAGCTTTACAGTATTTTGGAAAAGCACTGGAGATTGAACCGAATCTTGCAGAGGCACACAGCAACTTGGCTGGCACGCTTAAAGAACTGGGCAGATTAGAGGTGGCTGAAGCAAGCGCAAGGCAAGCGATAGCATTGAAACCTAACTTAGCCGAAGCCCACTACAACTTGGGTATCATGCTCCAAGAACTAGGCAGGTTAGACGAGGCTGAAGCCAGCTTTAACCAAGTGATGGCGTTGAAACCTCAAAATATCAAAGCACATAATCGATTATTGATGTGTTTGTTTCTGCAAGATAAAAAGTCTGTTTTTTTTGATGAATTAGACTATTTGATTAATCAGAATAAAGCTAACGCAGTTATCGGTTCACTTGCATGCCGTTCCGCCTTGAAATATGGGTTGGAAAAGCCAAACTTATTTTGCACGAAACCATTAAATTATGTTTTACATAATGACTTAAATACTCGATATGACTTCGAAAAAATATTTGTAGAAAAAGCAAAGTCTATACTTAATGAAAACCAGATATCGAATGCAAGACAAACCCTTCTAGTAAACGGTGATCAAACTTCAGGAAATATATTTGATATAAAAAATGATGACACAAATGAAATTCAAAATATCATTCGATTTGAAGTAGAGAAGTATCTAACAAAATTCAAGGAGAGCGAAGAGGGCTTAATAAAAAAAATGCCAGCTGAGTACAGTCTCCATGGCTGGCTCATCAGTATGAAAAGTGGTGGTAATTTAAAGCCTCATATCCATACTGAAGGCTGGCTCAGTGGAAGTATATACATAAATGTACCTCCGAAATTAAAGGTTGACAGCGGCAATCTGGTTGTAGCCTTAGGTGAAGACAATGATACAACTGATAAACGTATAAACGAGAAAAAAATAATAAATGTAGTTACTGGTAGTATGGTTTTGTTTCCGGCGTCTCTCATGCACTACACGATTCCATTTGAATCAGAAGAAGAGCGTATCGTTCTAGCGTTTGATGTGAAAGAAAAATGATTATGTCTAAGAATTCTTAGAGTTAAGTGATGAGTGAATGGCGTGAGTGGATCTTGTATTTTTTTCATTATCTCTTTTCCACTGTGCAAATAGTTATGCCAATCTCAAGAAATAGTGCGACTACTATTTCCACATGAGACTTCCTCTGTAGGATGATCCTTTTTTGCTGCCAAAGTGACAATTGAGTATCTGGTTAAACTGGAGCATAAATATAAGAACACCGCCTTGTTTAATATGTTGGTACGACATCAAATGCTAAAACAATACGCTCTTCTTCCGATTCAAATGGAATCGTGTAATGAAGTAAAGAAGAAGGAAAAAGACACAGATTACCAGTAACTACATTAATATTTTTTTCTTGTTGTTTGCCCTCATCTCCTAGTCGATCTTCTCCTATACAGACAACAAGATTACCGCTTTCATCTGTCAATTTTGAAGGTACTTTTATATATATACTTCCGCTGATCCATCCACTTTCGTGCATATGTGGCTTCAGCTCACCACCACTTTTCATATTGACAAGCCAACCATCAAGACTATAGTCACTTGGCCAACTTGTTATTAATCCCTCCTCACTATCTTTAAAACTAGCTAGATAGTTTTTAATTTCTAAACGAATAATTTGTTGGATCTCTTCTGTTAAATCATTCTTTAAAATGAATATATTACCAGATGTTTGATAACCATTAATTAAAAGCGCCTGCCTTTTCATTTTAACCCTATGCTCATTTAAGATAGATTTTGAGGTCTTAACGAATATTTTTTCAAAATCATATTTTTCGCTTAAGTTAGTCTTTAAAACGTAATTTAGTGGCTGTTTACAAAACAGGTTTGGTCTTGCTATTCCATATTTTAGTTCAGCACGGCAACCAAACGAGCCAACCATCGGATGCACTTCACCCTGGGTTATTAAATAATCCAATTGATCATAAAACAGTGATTTTTTACCCTGCATATACAAGCATTTCAATAAGAAATATTTGCTATTCTTAGAATTACTCGACTTAAAATGTTCGAACGCTTTTTGATATTGCTTATTTTCCATTAATACCAGCCCGATATTTTTATGGGCATCATCATGGTTTGGCTCAAGCGCTAACACTTGCCGGTAGCTGCTGATAGCTCCTTTCAGATCACCCATTTCATTAAAGGCAATACCCATATTATAATAAGCTTCAGCATATTCAGACTCAATCTTTAGAGCCTCTTTGTAGCTGCCTATAGCTTCTTGTAGGCAACCCTTATTCTTTAAAGTAACACCCATATTATTATAAGCTTCTGCAAAGTCAGGCTTAATCGTTAAAGCCTGCTTGTAGTTATCTATAGCTGCATCAAATTGCATCAAACCCGCATTAGAAGCTCCAGCAACATTATAGAGAACGACTGAACTTGGGAAGCTCTCCATCATTTTAGTGGCACGAGATAAAGCTTGCTGCAGTTGACCTTGAGTG
>JABGVR010000144.1 GCA_018645985.1 Hellea sp.
CCAGGCAAATCATTACCGAGTACAGCTGAGATAAAAGATGCGGATAAAGCTCCGTGCGCTATTCTCTGACCGAATTGGGTTGATGCCGCAAATTCAGCATTAACGTGAATAGGATTATTATCTCCTGTTATCTCAGCAAAAACATCGATCATATTTGCTGTAATCACCGATGTGGTTGATGACTTCATGCCTACCTGAAGGTCTTCTAAATAATATTTTATGTTATTATCCATAAAAACCATTTAACCTATCCTTTAAGATTTACCAAGCTAAATTAGAAGACATATATTTAGATAAAATACCGTTATTGCTTAATAGTAAAGACAGTTCTGCTTCTTTTTCACCATAAAGACCATCTTGTATAAAGAGGCAGTCATAATCTTGCTGCTGAGCACCTAGCAAATCAGTAAAAATGTTATCTCCAATGCAAAGTATACGGTCTTTAGGGGGAACATATCCAAGTAACTCTCTCATCCACGCTCTTGTAAGGCTATATATTGGATCATGGGGCTTGCCAGCATAAATTACCTCTCCACCTATTTTTTCATATATTTTAGCGAGAGCTCCACCACACCAAACTATTTTGCCTCCAAATCTAACTTTTACGTCAGGGTTTGCACATAGGAATGGTAATGATCTATCTTTTGCTTCAGTTAATAAGTTTAAATAATCATCAGGCTTATCATCATCATCAAACATACCAGTACAGGATATAAAGCTTGCATGTTCTATGTCAGAAAAATGTAGGTCCATATCAGCATAAAGAACATCATCTCGATCGGGTCCTAATTTAAAAACAGGCCCAGGTGCACGCCTTGCTATTTCATTAATAATTGCATCACCTGAGGTAACCACCGCATCATAAAAGTCTCCAAGGACTCCAATAGAATCAAAAGCTCTTGGTATAGATATTGATGGCTTTGGAGAATTAGATATCAGGATAACCGGACCATTTTCGGAACGAAAAAGCTCTAAAGCCTCTGTGGCTGGTTTGTAAGGAGAATTACCGTTATGGATAACTCCCCAAATGTCACAAAGTATCACATCGTAGTCTCCAGCTATTTGAGCTAGGCCTGAAATAGATTTAAAATTCGACATATTATAAATTCAACTAAAATAATGAGTTTTATAGCATTTTAACTTGTTAATTGCAGGGTAAGCCAATCTGCAACTAATGCTGGCTTCTCTGAACCTTCGATATCAACACTTACTTGATAAGTAATTAGAAAGTTGCCTTCTTTTTTTTCTAAAACTGACTTAAGAAAAAACCGCCCTCTAACTCTTGAACCAGTTGGAACTGGTGCAAGAAACCTTATTTTTTCAAAACCATAGTTAATACCCATTTTTACACCTTCGATAACTAATCCAGAGGCTTCTGAAAAGTGTGAGAGTAAAGAAAGAGTCAAAAAGCCATGAGCAATAGTTCCTCCAAAGGGAGTCTTTTCAGCAAGCTCTTTATTAACATGGATAAATTGTCGATCTTCAGTTACCTCAGCAAAAGTATCAATACGACCTTGATCAATTTCTAACCATTCACTAGTCCCAATCTCTGTTCCTACTAATGACTGAAGTTCAGATGGTGATGTTGTTTTCATTTCTATAACCCCGATTAATATTCATTACTAAGGGCTACTTTATTCATATGATAGCTAGCGTCACCAAATAATTCTTGAAGCACTCTTATACGTTTCATAAAAAGACCAATATCATATTCATCAGTCATGCCTACACCTCCATGCATTTGAACACCTTCTTGAGATGCTAACTTGGCTACAGACCCTAATTTTGCCTTAGTCATTGCACAAATATCTTCAGAATTATCATCATTTTTATCAAGGGCGGTTAAAGCGGCCATAACTGCAGACCGAGCATTTTCAATCTCACTGTAAAGGTGAGATGCGCGATGTTGTAAAGCTTGGAACTCACCAATTATTTTACCAAACTGTTTACGTTCTTTTATATATGCGACGGTCGATTCAAATGCTTGTGATCCTGCACCTAATAGTTCGGCCGAAACGGCGGCTCTTCCTGCATTCAAAACCTTTCTCAATATATGTTCACCATCATCAATGTTGCCAATTAATGCATCACCCGAAATTTCAACCTCATTAAAATCTACTCTTGCAGAATTTCTACTATCTAGCATAATCGTTCTTTCAGTAGATATACCATTTGTATTTGGATCAACAAGAAAAAGACTTGTAACCTCTGTGCCGTCTTCTTGTGATCCTGTTTTCGCTGCCACTATAAGCGCGTCCGCAACATGCCCATCGACTACCATAGCTTTCGAACCGTTTAATTTGAAACCATTTCCGGATCTTTCGGCTGTGGTGGTGATATTATCAGGATTGTGCTTTGCCCTTTCATCAAGAGCTAATGCTATAATAGCGTCTCCAGATGAAATTTTAGGTAACCATCTTGACTTTTGGTCATCTGATCCGCCCTCGCGAATTGCCGTTGCTGCTAATATCGCAGTTGATAGGAAAGGAGAAGCAGATAAATTTCTACCCATTTGCTCTGCAATTATACCGCTGGCCATGAACCCCATATCAACCCCGCCATATTCTTCCTCTACAAGAACACCCGTAAAGCCCATTTCAGCCATTTCCTTCCAAAGAGATTGGCTGAAGCCAATCTCATCTCTATTATCTCTTAATTTTCGTAATTCCTTAACTGGTGCCTTATCAGCAAAGAAACCTTCTGCTGCATCTTGAAGTAAAGATTCGTCTTCGTTTAAAACTAAACCCATATCTAGTAACCCCTAATAGTTAGAATGAACTTTAAAATATTATTATGCGCCAGGAAGTTGAAGAATATGTTTCGAAATAATATTCAATTGGACTTCGGATGTTCCGCCTTCAATTGAATTACCCTTAGTTCGCAACCATGTTCTAGCAAGCTTACCATCGGATGACCTATCAGATTCCCACTCCAAACCATCGTGTCCAGTAGCATCCATCATGAGTTCGTATTTACGCTTATTGAGTTCTGTACCATAATATTTTAACATTGAACTGTCAGCACCCAAAGAAGAACCCGCTTTGGCCTCAGCGAGTTTTCTGGTAAGTGTCATGCTAAAAGCCCATTCATCAATTTCTGTTTCAGCTATTTTTGAACGAAGCATAGTATCCGATAGTTTTCCATCATCTAAACCTAAAACAGTTGCTGCAAGCTCGTGTAATGGACGAGTTAGTGAACCTGCCACCTCATGTTGCCCACCAATCATTTCTCTTTCATGAGTTAAGAGGTACTTAGCAACATCCCAGCCTTTATCTTGTACTCCAACGAGGTTTTTCTTTTCAACTCTAACATCCTTAAAGAAAGTTTCACAAAATGGTGAACGCCCTGATATTAACTTTATCGGTTTTGGTTCGACACCATCTGTTTTCATATCAAATAATACGAATGAAATTCCGTGATGTTTTTTTCCAGTGTTATCTGTTCTCACCAAGCAAAAGATCCAGTCAGCTTGATCAGCATAAGATGTCCAAACTTTTTGACCGTTTACAATGAAGTGGTCTCCCATATCCTCACATTTTGTAGCTAATGATGCCAAGTCAGAACCAGCTGCGGGCTCTGAATAGCCTTGACACCAACGGATTTCCCCTCGCGCAACAGGTGGAAGATGCTCTTTCTTTTGGTCTTCCGTTCCAAATTTTAAAAGCGCAGGGCCCAACATCCAAATACCAAAGCTATCTAATGGCGACCTGGCGCCTATGCGCTTCATCTCTTTTTTTATGACCATTTCTTCAGCCCTACTAAGGCCTGCTCCACCATACTCCACAGGCCAAGTGGGAACAGTCCAACCCTTTTTAGCCATTAGCTCCATCCATATCTTTTGTGCTTTTGACTGAAACTGCCACTCACGCCCCCCCCAGCAAATATCTTTATCTGATGTTATTGGCTGACGCATTTCATCTGGACAATTGTCTTCCAGCCAAGTTCTAACCTCCAGAGAAAAAGCTTTTAAGTTGGTCATAATTTAGTCCTTTTAATTATATGCATATAGTTGCATATACTTTATAAGGGCATTGGTAAAGACAAACCCGCAAAATGACGCAATTAGCGAGAAACAAATGCAAACTTTCAACACAGTACCGGACATACGTATAGAATTTGGAGGTGCTTCGAATTTAGCAAACCACCTTGAAGGTTTAGGTGAAAGTAAAAGAGTAGTAATTATAACAGACAAGGGGGTCAGTAATTTAGGGTTAATTTCAAAAGGTCTTACCTCTCTTGAATCTAAGGGTTACTCTGTAATGGTTTATAATGAAGTTGTAGCAGACCCACCAGAAGAAATGGTTTTGAATGCTATTGAAAGGATTAAAGAATTTAACCCTGGAGTTGTAATAGGTTTTGGAGGGGGCTCACCTATGGATACAGCTAAAGTCATAGCTCATTTATGTATTGATGGAACGAATATTAAGGATCTTTATGGTGTAAATAAAGCAAATAACCACCGGCTGCCACTTATCCTAATTCCTACAACTGCAGGTACTGGTTCTGAAGTTACAAATGTAGCTATTATAACAACTGGATCCACTTCAAAGGAGGCCATTGTTGCCAATAGCCTCTATGCGGACAGAGTTTTACTCGATGCAAAACTTACACTGGGTTTACCAAAGCAGATAACCGCAGCAACTGGTATTGATGCTATGGTTCACGCAATTGAAGCATACACATCAGTAATTAAAAAGAATCCATTGTCCGATACTTTCGCCATTGCCGCATTACGGAAATTACAATCCGCAATAATACCTGCATGCATTGATGGGAATAATCTGGAAGCGAGAAATCAAATGCTATTAGGAGCAATGTTAGCTGGTCAAGCTTTTACGAACGCACCAGTGGGGGCTGTGCATGGCTTAGCTTATCCACTGGGCGGGTTTTTTCATATTCCCCACGGGCTATCAAACGCATTGGTTTTAACTGAAGTTATGGAATACAATTTACCAAAAGCAAATCATTGGTATGGACAGATTGCCAGGGAACTCAAAGTTGGTGAAACAGGAATGGATTTAATAAAAGAAATGAAGCGTATAAAAGATGAAACAGGTGTTCCGCAAACGTTATCCGAGGTTGGAATACCTGCAAATGCAATTCCCGATATGGCCAAAGACGCGATGAGTAAGACCCGAGTGCTGAGAAACAATCCTGTCAAAATGACATATGATGCTGCAGTAAGTATCTATGAAAGGATCTTATGAAAAGACCTTCCACCCCTAAAAAAGATATTTATAAATACTTCATCAGAATTGAAACAAGGTGGAATGATAATGATAGCTACGGGCACGTTAATAATGCTATATATCATGAGTATATGGACACAGTAGTTAATAACTTTCTGATTGAGCATAAAATTACTAATTCTAGCGAAAGTTCACCAATTGGATTTGTGGTATCAAATTCATGCACCTACTTTCGGCCCGTCAAGTATCCAGATACTCTAAACATAGGCTTGCGCATAATAAAAATTGGGAAATCAAGCGTTACTTATGATGTCGGAATCTTTAAAAATAATGAATCTGAAGCATCAGCGAGAGGTACTTATGTGCATGTGTATGTAGACAAAAAAATGAAAAAACCTATTTGCATTTCAAATAAAATGGAAAATAAACTTAATAAAATCAGATCTTTATCAAACTAAAATAATGCAGTTCACTAGGCAATAATATAAATTAATTATAAGGATTAATAAATGACAGAAATATCTGGAAAGGTTGCCTTTGTAACTGGCGCGGCATCGGGCATAGGCTTAGCTTTAACAAAGTCACTATTAGATCATGGGGCAAAAGTAATGATGTCCGACATCAACGAAGAATTACTGACTACAGAATTTAAATCATTAAATAGCACTGATGTCGCAATGACGGTTTGCGATGTATCCAAACCAAATTCTGTGAGTGAGGCAGCAGAGCAGACCGTTAAAACCTTCTCTAAGGTTCATCATATATTTAACAATGCTGGTGTATCACTAGCTGGCTACCCAGGAAAAATAGCACTAGAAGACTGGAAATGGATTACTAATATCAATTTAATGGGAGTGGTTCATTGTGTAGAAAAATTCTTACCTCTTATGCTATCGCATGGTGAACCGGCTCACATAACCAATACCGCCAGTATGGCCGGTCATGTTGCAGCAAGTGGAATGGGACCATACTTTGCAACCAAGTATGCAGTTGTAGGTTACAGTGAAGCTTTAAAAATAGAACTAGAAACTAAAAATATCGGAGTTAGCTGCTTATGCCCAACTTGGGTTAAAAGTAATATTCACAATACTGCATCAAAAAGCCCAGTAGCAGGTAAAAATGATGCATATAAAAAATCAAAGTCATATGAAATAGTTAAAGCATTAATTGAAAATGGAATGGATGCTGAGGTTTATGCTGAGTTGTGCATTAAAGGAATACAGTCAAATAGACTTCACATATTTAATGACCCATTAGCAAGAGAAGCTATGACAGAGCGGCATAAACTTTTGCAGAAAGACTATGAGCAAAACCTAACTGATCTCGCAATATAATTTAAACCCTTCAAAAACAGGTAAGTCTAAAGTCTTATTAGCTGGGGTATGGATTTTCGAAGTTCGTATTTAAGTACCTTACCAGTACCTCCACGTGGTAATTCATCCATTATATGCAAATATTTCGGTTTTTTATAGTTAGCTAATTTAGCATCAAGATGATCAAGTATTTCCTCAAGCGTTAGTGTTTTATTTTTTTTAGGAACTGCACAAACACAACCTGTTTCTCCGTACTTTTCATGCCTTACGCCTATAACGGCTACTTCATGAATTTGGGGCATAGCATATAAAAGGTTTTCGACCTCAGCCGGATAAACGTTTTCACCTCCTGAAATATACATGTCCTTGAGGCGATCTTCTATGAAAACAAAACCATCTGAGTCCATTCGTCCTATATCGCCTGTTCGGAACCATCCATCGACAAAACTTTTTTTATTTGCCTCGGGATTCCTCCAATACCCTGGTGTAACAGCATTTCCCTTGAACCATATTTCCCCTGATATATTATGAGCACATGTGTTCCCATTGTGATCAACAATACGAACTCTGGTATGCATCAGGGGTTTACCTGCGGATCCAATCATTTGTGGTATATGTTCTTTACTCAAAAATGTACCGCCAGCTGCAGTCTCTGTAAGTCCGTATCCTTCTTGAATTATTACACCTTTTTCCAACCACCACTCACAAAGAGGCACTGGAACAGTTTCTGCTCCGCATAGTGCTGTAATGAGTCTTGAGAAATCTATATTATCAATTTCAGGGTTTTCTTTCATGGCATTATAAGCTGCCGGCACCATGAATATCAAATTTATGCCAAGGGATGGGTCATTAATAGCATTCAGAGTCGCAGAGGGATCAAACATACGCATAATGACACAAGTTCCCCCTACAGCAATACTTGGTAATGCAGTTACATTTAAACCGCCTATATGAAATAAAGGCATATTATTTAAAGATACCTGGTGTGGGCCAGTATCAGGAAGTCGTGCTGTAGAAGAAATCGTAAACTCTAACATACCATGGGTGATTATTACACCTTTAGGCATACCAGTAGTACCAGATGAATACATCAGCAAGCACTGATCTTCGTAAGATTGTTTAGTGAATTCATATATGGGTTTTGCAGAGCTTATCTCGCGCTCATAGCTACTGTCACCCCCTAAACCATCAGTATCAATCCAATGAGGTACATTAGTAAGCAATTTAGTTTCTTTTCCTACGTTCTCAAATGGCTTGTCAACCAAAACCAAAGAAGCCTCTGAGTCATTAAGTATGTAAGCTAATTCATTTGGGGTAAGACGGAAGTTTAAAGCTAAGCATACGGCTCCTATACGCCAGCAACCAAAGATTAACTCCATCACATCGGTTGTGTTAAGACAAAGAAAAGCAACCCTATCTCCAGGTTTTATTCCCTTTGACTTTAAGAAACCTGATACCCTCGCTACGCGCTCATGTGTTTCCTTATAAGAAAAATTCCTTTTACTCATAAGGTCGATCATCGCAGTTTTGTCAGGCGTATTTTTGGCGTGATATTCAATCCAATCGCGAGCTTCGAGAGACATACATCTTCCTTATTTTTTTAATACAGACTTAACCTTACAGTCCATAAAAATAGTTGCAACTAGATGTATTGATTAGAGTGTGGATTTTTCTAATTACTGACTGATTGACGACTTGTCAGATACACATTAAGCGGGTCACATGACTTTTACTGTTGCAGCGTTATATCATTTTACGAATTTACTTGATTATAAAAACCTTAAATCACCACTATCTGATATGTGTGAACTTTTAGAAATAAAAGGAACAATACTTTTAGCTTCTGAAGGAATCAACGGCACAGTGGCAGGCACTGATATTGCTATAATACAATTAATTGAATATCTGCGAAAAGACAAACGCCTAAAAAATTTGGAATATAAATTATCAAAATCCAGAGAAATGCCTTTCTACAGAATGAAGGTCAGATTGAAAAAAGAAATTGTAACGATGGGGGTTGCGGGTGTCGATCCAAATCGCGTTGTAGGAACTTATGTAGAACCTAAAAACTGGAATAACCTAATCAACGATCCCGATGTTATATTGATTGATACAAGAAATGATTATGAAGTTGAGATTGGTAGTTTTAAAGGGGCTATAAACCCAGACACGAGTAACTTCAGGGAGTTCCCTGCATGGGTACAGGATAATCGTGAAAAATTAGAAAATAAAAAAATAGCAATGTTTTGTACTGGAGGAATACGGTGCGAAAAAGCAAGTTCATACATGAAAGAAAATGGCTTTAATGATGTTTACCATTTAAAAGGAGGCATACTAAAATACCTAGAAACTCAACCGCAAAAAGAAAGTTTGTGGAAGGGAGATTGCTTTGTCTTTGATCAACGCGTTGCGGTTAAGCATGCACTCAAAGAGTCAGATTACGATCAATGTTTCGCATGCAGATACCCCATAACTATTGAAGACAAAAATTCTCCTAAATACACTAAAGGAATATCATGTCCTAAGTGCCATGATAGTCTGACTAAAGAAAAACAAGAAAGTTTCGCAGAGAGACAAAAACAAATAAACCTGTCTAAATTGCGTGGGGAAACCCACATTGGACAAAAAAATAATTAATGAATATTTTATGGTCTTTCAGACGTTGTCCCTACGCAATGAGGGCAAGAATGGCACTTTTTCTCAGTGAAATAAATTATGAACATAGAGAAATTAAATTAAATAATAAACCAGTCGAATTTATTTCACTTTCCTCCTCACAAACTGTGCCAGTATTTGTTACTGAAAAGGGTAAAATTATAGAAGAAAGTTTAGACATAATGGAATGGTCTTTAAATCGCAACGATCCACTAAACTTATTGGATTGTGACTATTTAGAATCTAACTTATTAATAAAAAAGAATGATACTTATTTTAAGTATCACCTAGATAGGTATAAATATGCAAGCCGATATGAAACTGAAGCTTCTCGTAACTCCATAAATATAATGCATAAAAATAAGGCAGAAAAATTCATAGAAATGTGTGAAAGAAAACTATCAAATGGAAACAACCTTTTGCACATGAGGCAAACGATAGCTGATTTAGCAATTTTTCCATTTATTCGTCAATTTTCCAATGTTGAACCAAATTGGTGGAAAAACTCTAAATACAAAAAAACAATAAAATGGCTCGATGAATGCCTGGAGTCGGACTTATTCAACAAAATAATGGATAAACACTCTATTTGGAAACCATAACAAATATAAATCTTTAATAACCTGTAATTATAAGCAAAAAAATTTGACATATATTTTCATATTAGCATGATTAATAATAAGAATCATTGGGGAGATTCGTAAATCATATGAAACCAACGAATACCAACAATCCAGATTATTTTCATAAAGTAGTTGATTGCCAATGGGCTTGTCCAGCGCATACTCCAGTTCCGACTTATATTCGCCAGATTGCTCAAGGCGATTATACTGGTGCTTACTTAACTAACAGGGAGTCAAATGTTTTTCCTGGTGTTCTAGGTCGTGTATGTGATCGTCCATGTGAGCC
>JABGVR010000145.1 GCA_018645985.1 Hellea sp.
AAAAGAACCATTTGCTGATCCAATCACATGCATTTTATTTGGTAAATTTGAGTTGTCTGGAATAAAGCAGGAAAGCTTTTCATTCCATTTCGGTCTACCTCTTTTGTGGCATGTTAATTGCAAGTTGGGGTTCCACCCTCCTGATACTGCCAAGCAATCTGAATTTATTTTCTTGCCAGAATTAAGCGTAATGCTTTTGATCTGATTTCTTCCATGGACATTGACTATGTGTAAGCCGTCTCTGGTATCGATAAGGTTTGACACTTTACTTAAATTAGCGCCGCTATTGTTAGTAAATAATGATATATTATCTCCACACTTAACATCAAACCTTTTGTTATATGTTTGAACTGCACTAGCAAGCATAACCCCAGGTCTGTCATTATTTGGGAACGCAATGGGCCGTTCCGTGGCTCCTGACGCTAAGACACTTTTATTTGCATATATACGCCATAATATTTGTCTGGCTCCTGGTCTTTCAATTTCGTCAGTAACAGTTTCTAATGCACCATAGATACCATGATCGTAAACTCCATAAACTGATGTGCGTGTCATAATTCTAACATTCGAAGAATTTCTGAGTTCACTAAGTGTCTGCTCTACCCATTGTAGGGATGAACTTCCATTTATCTCTATTTCATTTGATAGAAGCTGTCCGCCCATAATGAAATCTTCATCGACAAGGATTACTTTTTTGCCATTCCTTGATGCGTCAAGGGCCATTTTCAAACCCGCTGGGCCAGATCCAATAATTAACAACTCACAATGCAGGTAACCTTTATCATATCTATCTGGATCGGGTTCCGTGGATAGTGTTCCGAGACCTGCTGCACGCCTAATTATTGGTTCATAGACTTTTTCCCAAAATGATTTTGGCCACATAAATGTTTTGTAATAAAATCCAGCTGAAATAAATGGGTGTATAAAATCGTTTAATGCAAGAATATCAAACTTAACATTACCTATGTAATTCTGTGAATTAGCCTTAAGCCCATCATATAATTTAATAGAGGTAGCCCTTCTATTTGGCTCATGTGTGTTTGAACCCTCAAGTTTTACAAGAGCATTTGGCTCCTCTGCACCAGATCCGAAAATACCTCTAGGTCTATGGTACTTAAAACTTCGGCCAACTACTTTTACATTTTCTCTTAGTAGCGCTGATGCAAGAGTGTCACCCTCGTAACCTTCATAATGCTTACCATTGAATTGAAACTTCAATATTTTATCATAATTAACAAGCATCATTTGTTTTCTCGTTTATATTCTGAAGCTAGCTCTACCTTTATTATTTCATGAGTTAAGGTATTTCTCGTAACTACAAGCCAAGATCTATCTCCTTGTTCATGAAACCAAAGTTCTTTCATAAAGCCGTGTGTATTATTACGAATGTACTGATACTCATAATAATCATTCAATAAAGATTCAGATTTTGGATCTGGCCGATTTAATAAAACTGCATCACCACGGTATGTGAATTCAGAGGAGTCTCTTGGTCCTAGTAGTGGGTGATTTATTATCATTAATGTAAATTAGGCTGAGCGCCTTGTCCTTTTTCATCTATCGTAAGTCCAGATTTAAATCTATCTAGCGTATAGTTTTTCGCAACTTCGTGATGCGTGTCGGTTGCCAGTAAATGAGCGAAGCTATATCCACTTGCAGGAGTCGCTTTAAATCCGCCGTAGCACCAACCACCATTAAAATATAAACCAGATATATGTGTTTTATCTATTATTGGTGATCCATCCATAGACATATCCATTATTCCTCCCCACATCCTTAGCAGCCTAGCCTTTCCAATCATGGGCATAAGGGAAACCCCTCCTTCACATACATCTTCGACTACGGGTAGGTTCCCCCTTTGCGCATAACTATTATAGCCATCGATATCACCACCAAAAACAAGCCCGCCCTTATCAGACTGACTAACGTAAAAATGTCCAGCGCCATATGTTATCACGCCAGGTAGTATGGGTTTTAATCCTTCACTAACAAATGCTTGAAGAACATGACTTTCTATTGGGAGCCTCATTCCAGCCATATTCATAACTTTGGAACTGTTTCCCGCCACTGCTACGCCTATCTTATTCGCTTTTATATTGCCTTTATTTGTTTTAACGCCGAGACATTTACCATTGGCGATGTCAAAGCCGACTACTTCACAATTCTCTATAATATCAACACCATATTTATCTGCTGCACGCGCGTAACCCCATGCAACAGCATCATGCCTTACTGTTCCTCCACGTGGTTGCAATAACCCTCCTTTAATAGGAAATCTTGCATTATCATAATTAAGGAAGGGATATTTCTTTTTTACTTCCTCTTGGTTCAACAAGATAGCATCCGCTCCGTGAATTCTCATGGTGTTTCCTCGGCGGATATAGGAGTCCCTTTGTGCATCTGAATGAAATAAATTAATAATACCGCGCTGGCTTACCATTGCATTATAATTTATGTCTTTTTCGATGCGTTCCCATAGCTTCAAGGAAAATTCATAAAAAGCTTGGTTCTTATTAAGCATATAGTTAGATCTTATAATTGTTGTGTTTCGGCCAACATTTCCTCCGCCGATCCATCCTTTTTCTAACACGGCAATTTTTTTTTGTTTGAACTGTTTAGCTAAATAAAAGGCTGTTGCTAATCCATGACCCCCACCACCAATTATGATTATGTCATAGCTATTTTGAGCAATAGATTTTCGCCATACTGGTTTCCAGCCTTTGTGACCTGTCAAAGCCTCTTTAAATATTTTTAGTGCCGAGTAAGTCATGCAATTATCTTTCGTACACACATTTAGACTAAAAAAGCAAAGCCTCAATCATTCTTATATTGGATTAGTAAGATTTAAATGAAACAATTAGAATAAAGAATAGTTTCCATATTAGCTTACATCTATTAAATGATTATAACGTTGATGGATTAATGAAATAAA
>JABGVR010000146.1 GCA_018645985.1 Hellea sp.
TGAGAGCGCAGTAATTATTAGAGTCGATAGGCCAAAGGCCTCTAGGTTTCTACAAGGTAAAGATTTGATTGTATCATTGAGCGATCAAAAATTAGCTTCTATTAAGCAGGCGCAATGGGAAGAAAGTATTCCCGACATGGTGCAAAATACTTTCGTAAATTTATTGAGTAATAGCGAAGGTTTAATAGGTGTGTTGCCAAGCTCAGGTGTACGTTCTGACATTCGAATTAGTATTACTATTAAAAGATTTGAAGCTTATTTTGATAATGGTAAGTCTAATGCCCCTTTAACAATTGTTCATCTCAGTTCTACTTTATCAAATGCCTCAGACAGAGCTTTTATTGGCACACATGACACCATGAAGGTAGAAAGATCAAAAGATAATAAGGTTTCTTCAATTGTTAAGTCTATAAATAAAGGCAATGCTGCGGCAATCAGTGAAATAATTGATTGGTTAAATGCTCCTGAAGTATCTAAAAAATTAACTTCTGGCTGATAAGTATTTCTTAGTTAACTGGGTGCCAATAATGATTAAACTTATAGTAAGGCCTGTAATAAGTAATATCCATTTTAAATCTTCTCCTAGAAAACTCTCTAAAAAATAGACCAATGTGAAAACTATAGTGCTATACATAGTAGCTGTGAAAGCTATTATTATACAAAATTTGCCGTAGGGGATATGAAATAACCCACATGCTATATAAATCGGAACACGCGTTAAGGGTAGAAACCTAGCAAGAAAAAGGGTCATGAGGGTGTGCTCTTGAACTTTTTCTTTTAACTTTGTTATCTTGTCTTTATTAATTACTGAATAGACCTTTGCATTTTTTAAGGCTAGCCATCCTATCCAATATTTCCAAATATCAGATAATATTAAACCAATTAGAATAATTAAAAACATTAACGGGTAACGTTCTGGATTTTGCGAAAATAAGCTTGCTGCAATAAATACAGCTCCATCTTCTTGTATAAATGGTCCAACAAACACAGCAAAATAGAGTGCTAAAGACGATTCTGTAAAGGGACTCATAAATTACTCGTTATTAAGTTTGTGACCAAATTTATTAAAATTATACGAATAATTATATAAGTTTAGCTATTAAACTATTAATTTTTTTTAAAACAGTGCGCAACAGGCGTTGCCTTACAATTATGTCCGTGACATAAGGCGCAAAATTTAACTTATAGATAATGGTATCTTGCTCTGTCTTTGATACTTATTCTATTAATTATTATGGGCGTAAGTCATGCTAATAAAAGAACTAAAGGCCGAAGGCTTAAATCACACCTATGCTATAACGGTTAGCAAAGAGGACTTGGCAGATAAACTAGAGGCTAAAATTAAAGAAATGCAACCGCAAGTTTCTTTAAAAGGCTTTCGGCCAGGTAAGGTTCCAGTATCGCACATTAGGAAGATGTATGGTCAAGGAATAATGAAAGACGTTGTTGAGGAAACAATAAATGAAACAACTCAAAAAGCTATAAATGACAACAGTATAAGACCAGCAGGACAACCCAAAGTTGATTTGAAAGCTGATGGCGATAAAGTTACTAGCGGTTCTTCTGATTTAGAATATGAACTTTCAATCGAATCTATTCCTGACTTTACACCAGTTGACCCAGAAAAACTTAAGTTCACACGTTTAAAGCACGAGCCGGCTGCTGAGGACTTGGCTGCTGAAGTTGCAAAACTGGGTGAAGGACAGAAATCATATAAAAAGAAAGCAAAAACTGCTAAAGCTAAAAAAGGTGACGCAGTATTGATTGACTTCATAGGAACTGTCGACGGAGAAGCTTTTGAAGGTGGCACTATGGACGGCCATCAGTTAGTTCTTGGGTCTGGAACCTTTATACCAGGATTTGAGGATCAGCTTATTGGTTCAAAAGCGGGTGATGAGTTAGAAGTGAATGTAACTTTCCCTGAGCCTTATCAAGCAGAAAACCTAGCTGGTAAAGATGCTGTATTTTCTACTAAAGTGATTGAGGTTCAAGCAGAGAAAGAGGCAATCATTGATGATGAGTTTGCTCAAAAGTTTGGGTTGGCCGACCTAGAGGCACTGAAGGTAGCAGTTGAGGAACAATATAAATCGCAGCTTGATAATCAATCTAGAATGAAACTCAAACGAGCAATTCTAGATGAACTTGATAAAAAGCATAAGTTTGATCTTCCTCCGCAAATGGTTGAGGCGGAATTCTCAAACATATGGACGCAAGTCCAGTCAGAAAAAGAAGCTGGTAAGCTTGATGAGGATGACTCTAAAAAAACTGATAAACAGCTAGAAAAGGATTATCGCAAAATTGCTCAGAGACGGGTGCGCTTGGGTCTGGTTCTTGCCGAAATGGGTCAGAAACACGAAATTCAAATAACTAACGATGAATTACAACAAGCAATGGTAGCGGAAGCTCGCCAATATCCAGGTCAGGAGCAACAGGTAATTGAATTTTACCAAAAAAATCCTCAAGCGATTGCTCAATTGAGGGCACCTATTTATGAGGAAAAAGTAGTTGACCTTATTGTAGAAAAATCAACACTTACCGATAAAAAAGTTAGTAAGGAAATATTATTCGAAGAAGATGATATGATCTAATTTCGAAGAAGAAATGCAATTACCCAGCAGATACTGCTGGGTTTTTTTTTGTTTATTTATTTAATTCGATTTTGAAATTAGTTTCAAAAAGAACTTGAATAATAGACCAAGAATACAAATATGTAGTTAAAGGTAATTTTACTCGAGTCCAAAAAGGATATTTAAATGCAAGATCCACAAGATATACTAACAAGCTATTTGATTCCAACAGTCGTAGAGCAGTCTAGCCGTGGTGAACGTGCTTTTGATATATACTCAAGACTACTACGTGACCGTATAATTTTTCTATCTGGAACAGTAGAGGATGGGATGGCTGCCTCAATAACTGCTCAACTTTTATTTCTTGAATCTGAGAATCCAAAAAAGGAAATATCGATGTATATAAATTCTCCTGGAGGAGTCGTAACCTCAGGAATGGCTATCTATGATACTATGCAATATATCAAATCACCGGTATCTACAGTTTGTATGGGGCAGGCATGCTCGATGGGCTCTTTACTATTATCAGCAGGTCAAGCAGGCCAGAGGGTAGCTCTCCCAAATGCTAGAGTTATGGTTCATCAGCCGTCTGGCGGCTTCCGTGGTCAAGCCTCAGATATTCAGCGCCATGCCAATGACATTCTTGCAATGAAAAAGCGCCTTAACGAAATTTATGTCCATCATACTGGAAAAAGTTATGAAGAAATTGAGACCACATTAGATAGAGATCATTTTATGACTGCTCAAGAAGCTAAAGATTTCGGTATAGTTGACCATGTTTACGATAAGCGCGGAGATGATAAATAATAATAGACAGAACTCTATATTAATTGACAAATACTGATTATTAGTATCTTTTTGTATTTAACTTTTTTATATTAATAATGCATTCTGTGAGGCTCTTGAACGAGAAATAATATGACAAAATCTTCAGAAACAGAAGGTAAAAACACTCTCTATTGCTCATTTTGCGGTAAAAGCCAACATGAAGTGAGAAAGTTAATTGCTGGACCTACAGTATTCATTTGCGATGAATGCGTTGAGTTGTGCATGGACATAATTAAGGAAGAGGGAAAAGGATCCGTCTCTAAAGCCCAAGAAGGCGTTCCAACTCCTCAAGAGATATGTAATACACTCGATGATTACGTAATTGGACAAAGCCATGCAAAGAGAGTTCTTTCGGTTGCCGTTCATAATCATTATAAGCGGCTTAACCATGCTTCTGAAAACTCTGATGTTGAGCTAGCAAAGTCTAATATTTTATTGGTCGGTCCAACAGGTTGTGGTAAAACACTCTTAGCTCAAACTTTAGCAAGAATTTTAGATGTTCCTTTCACCATGGCTGATGCGACAACACTTACAGAAGCAGGTTATGTTGGTGAGGATGTTGAAAACATTATTCTCAAATTACTTCAATCAGCTGATTATAATGTAGAAAGAGCTCAACGCGGTATAGTGTATATCGATGAAGTAGATAAAATTAGCAGAAAGTCGGACAATCCATCCATTACCAGAGATGTCTCGGGTGAAGGTGTTCAGCAGGCACTTTTGAAAATTATGGAAGGTACAGTTGCTTCTGTTCCCCCTCAAGGAGGACGCAAGCACCCTCAACAAGAGTTTTTACAAGTTGATACAACCAATATATTATTTGTTGTGGGCGGAGCATTTGCAGGCTTGGATAAAGTGATATCAAACCGAGGCGATAGCGCCTCTATAGGATTTGGCGGAAAAGTCAAAGAGCTCGATGATAGAAAAGTAGGTGATATACTCCAAGGCGTTGAGCCTGAAGACCTTACTAGTTTTGGGCTAATACCTGAATTTGTTGGTCGATTGCCAGTAATAGCCACTTTGACTGACCTTGATGAAGAAGCATTGGTTACAATTCTTACTAATCCCCGAAACGCACTGGTTAAGCAATATCAAACACTTTTTGATATGGAGAGTGTTCGCTTATCTTTTTCGGATGATGCATTAAAGGCAATTGCTAAAAAAGCATTAAAGAGGAAAACTGGTGCGAGAGGTTTACGATCAATTATGGAGGGAATCCTACTCGATAGCATGTACGACCTACCAAGTTATGAATTTGTTGAAGAAGTTGTTATAAATGCTGAAGTAGTTAATGGTGAAGCAAAACCTTTATTAATATATTCAGAGAAAAGCCAAAGTAAAGAAAAAGCATCCTAAATTTACTTTATTCATAATTTCCACTTGAAACACATGGATTAGCATCCCACCTAATACTCTCATACGTACATACATATGAAAGTTGAGAAAGTTTATGACTAAAGAGATTATATTACCTGTGTTACCACTGAGAGATATTGTGGTTTTTCCTTACATGGTGGTCCCCCTATTTGTAGGGAGAAGTAAGTCAATAAAAGCCCTTGAAGATGTAATGTCTAATAACAAGAAGATAATGCTTCTCACACAAAAGAATCCTGATTGCGATGACCCTGAATACTCAGATGTATTTCATAAAGGCATAATAGCCAAGATATTGCAGCTTTTAAAACTCCCTGACGGCACTGTTAGGGTCTTGGTAGAGGGTGAGTGCAGAGCTGAGGTCAAGGAATTCACCGAGAGCAAGGCATATATGGAAGCAAATGTATCCACTTCTCACTCAACAATTGAGCCTGAGGACGATATAGTTACCATAACCGGTGAAGCTCGGACACTGTTTGAGACTTTCGGAAAGTTAAATAAGAAAATCTCAGAAGATATTATAAACTCTGTTGTTGAAACTAAGGACCCATCAAAGTTAACTGATTTAATTTCGGTGCATCTAAATGCAGATATTGTTCAGAAGCAGGGTCTCCTTGACACCACATCAGTCACTTCACGCCTTGAAAACATAATCAAGCTTTTAAGCGATGAACTAGCCCTTTTGGAGGTTGAAAAGAAAATCAGAGGTCGCGTAAAGCGTCAGATGGAAAAAACACAGAAGGATTATTATCTAAACGAACAAATGAAGGCCATCCAGAACGAATTGGGAGGTGCCGAAGGTAATGATGAGTTCTCAGAAATTCAGGAACGGGTTTCAAGTGTGAAATTGAGTAAAGAAGCTAAAGAAAAAGTTGATGTAGAAATTAAAAAATTACGTCAGATGAGTCCTATGTCAGCTGAAGCAAACGTCTCACGAAACTATCTGGACTGGATGTTGTCAGTGCCTTGGAATAAAAAGAAAAGGTTGCAGAGAGACTTAAAAAAAGCTCGAGCCATACTGGATGAAGACCACTACGGGCTAGAAAAAATCAAGGAAAGAATTGTCGAGCACCTTGCAGTGCAAACCAGAACTAAAAGAGTTAAGGGGCCAATTATTTGTCTCGTGGGGCCTCCAGGTGTAGGTAAAACTTCGCTAGGAAAGTCTGTTGCAAGAGCAACTGGAAGGGAATTTGTGCGTGTCTCGTTAGGGGGTGTGAGTGATGAGTCTGAAATTCGAGGTCATAGAAGAACTTATATAGGTTCTATGCCGGGTCGTATAATTCAATCGATGAAAAAAGCAAAGTATAACAACCCTTTATTCTTATTTGATGAGATTGATAAATTAGGTTCTGATCACCGCGGTGATCCATCATCTGCTTTGCTGGAAGTATTAGACCCTGAGCAGAACAATACTTTCAACGATCATTATCTTGACGTTGATTTTGACCTTTCAGATGTAATGTTCTTGACAACTGCAAACTCTCTTAACATGCAGCAGCCTTTACTTGACAGAATGGAGATTATTCGGATCCCTGGCTATACTGAGTCAGAAAAAATTGAGATAGCCAAACTTCATTTAATCCCTGCTCAAATTAAAGAGCATGGTTTAAAAGAGAATGAATTTTTCATTGAGGATGAAGCGCTAAAAGATATAGTTAGGTACTACACCCGTGAAGCGGGTGTCCGTGGGCTAAAAAAAGAATTGGCCACTCTTGCACGGAAGTCACTAACTAATATCATATCAAAAAAATCTTCTAAAATTATAGTCACTGCAGAAAATATACATGACTTCCTCGGGGTAAGAAAATATAGATTTGGCGAAATTGAGGCTAAAAATCAAATAGGTGTTGTGACTGGTCTAGCTTGGACACCAGTAGGTGGTGAAACCCTTACGATTGAGGCGGTAGCTATGTCTGGTAAGGGTAAAATGTCAGTAACAGGGAACCTCAAAGAAGTAATGAAAGAGTCTATATCCGCAGCTAACAGTTACGTTCAATCTAAAGCCCCAGATTTAGGAATAAGTCCGATTCAATTTAGGAGTAGAGATATACACATTCATGTTCCTGAGGGGGCAACACCCAAGGATGGTCCGAGTGCTGGCGTAGGCATGGTTACAGCTATTGTTTCCGTATTAACTTCAACACCAGTTAAAAGGGAAGTTGCTATGACTGGCGAAATAACTTTGCGGGGTAGAGTCTTACCCATTGGCGGCTTAAAAGAAAAACTATTAGCTGCGTTGCGGTCTGGAATCGAGACTGTTCTTATCCCTAAAGATAATGAAAAAGATCTGGCAGATATTCCCAGTAACGTCAAAAATGCTCTAAATATTATACCTGTTTGTAATATTGACGAGGTATTGATTAATGCGCTTGTTAAAATGCCTAAAAAGATAGAATGGTCAATGAGCGATGAGGCGGCACTCTCAAGTGTATTATCTTCACAAAACAACTCACTAACAGGTGAAGCCTCAACTCATTAAAGTATTTTACTAGAAATAGGTTATTATTTGGAGACAAGTGTTGACCTTTGATGTTTTTCTGCGCATTAAGCGACAATTAATTGGGGCGGTTAGCTCAGCTGGTAGAGCATCTCGTTTACACCGAGAGGGTCAGCGGTTCGAACCCGTTACCGCCCACCAATTAAATATTCATTTAGTTCAAATATAAGCTTATTTCTGATTGACGTACGTCTTTTATATGGTACACCCCGCAAACATCTTAGCGGGTGTAGCTCAGTTGGTTAGAGCGCCGGCCTGTCACGCCGGAGGCCGCGGGTTCGAGTCCCGTCACTCGCGCCATTATTCGTAATGGAAGAATAAAACTCATAAAATAAGTATTAATAGGCACTTTAAGTATTCCCATATAGTGGCTCTATAATAGACTATTTTTTTTGTTAAAGCGCTTATTTTTATTTTTATAAAAATTCCAAGCAGTTTGTATAATATTTTCTAAATCTGAATATTTTGTTTTAAAGCCTAAAACCTTTTCAGCTTTACTTGTATCGGCATATAGTTTGGATAAATCACCTGCTCTTCTTTTGCATATTTTATATTTAACACTATATCCTGTTACTTTTTCAATCATATTTATTATTTGTAAAACACTGTAAGCAGTTCCTGTACCGATGTTAACATCAGCTGAAACTAGGCCATTTTCCTGAGCTTGCATGGAGTGTATATGGGCTTCTGCTATGTCATTAACATGAATATAATCTCTCATACAGGTTCCATCAATAGTATCATAATCATCACCGAAGATTTTCATAAATTTTCCATTTGCTGCAGCTTCTAGAGCATTTGGGATTAAGTGAGTTTCAGGTTCATGTTCTTCACCAATATCACCTTCAGGATCTGCGCCTGCAGCATTGAAATACCTAAGAATAATATAATCGAGACCATAGGCCGTGTGAAAACTTTCAATCATATGTTCTATTGCTAATTTCGTTTTTCCATAAACACTGGAAGGATTTTGTGTAACTGTCTCCATAATTGGAACATCATCAATTTCCCCGTAAGTAGCACAAGTAGATGAAAATATTATTTTTCTCGCATTTGTATTTTTCATTGCATTTAGTAAATTTAAGGTACCGAGTACATTATTAGTATAAAACTCCGAGGGAAAACTTTCTCCGTAACTAACTTCAATAGAGCTCGCCAAGTGGATAACTGTCTCTACTGATTTATATTTTTCAAAAACTTTTAATATTGCTTTACTATCTCTTAAATCCACTAATTCACTAGGCCCCCATTTTATAGAATGCTCGTGACCGGCACTAAAGTCGTCAAAAACTATGGGAATTCCCCCTTTAGAAGAAATTGTTTTGCAGACATGTGAGCCAATATAACCTGCTCCTCCGACTACGATTATAGGCTTCCCTTTTAAGTTTTTCAGTTTCATGAATATCCTTAGATCACACTAAAGGCTTTTGGGTGGAGTGATAATAATTTTTGTCTCCAGGTCTTTAGGTTTTTCTTTAAAACACAAGCAACAATGCAACCCCCAAATCCTCCCCCTGTTAATCTTGCGCCCACAGCACCTAAATGAATAGCGTCGTTTACTAAATTATCTATATTAGTCAGACTCATCTTAAAGTCATCTCGCATTGAAGCGTGGCTTTCTGTCATTAAAAGGCCCAATTTAGGGATATTATCGTCTTTTATTGCTTTAATGGCCTTTAATGCTCTTTGATGCTCTGAGACACAATGAAGTGCTCGTTGATACAAGTCAGTTGAAGTATTTTTTAATAAAATAAATTCATTATCGGACATATTGCATATGTCATTGTGACCTATAATTTCCTTTATTATATCACATTCTTCTTTACGTTTTTTATAATTACCGTCTGTATTTAATCTATATTCCCCTGAGTGTATAATTGCTATGTGGTAGGATTTTGGTAATGATATTACTTCAAAAGATAAGTTCTTGGTGTCTAAAGCTATAGCTTTCCCTGGGTCTGTACATGATATAGCCATCTGATCCATTATTCCACACGGCATTCCGATGAATTCATTTTCAACACGTTTAGCCAAAATTGCGATACTTATATTATCAACGGTTTTTTTTGATAAACTTGCTGCTAGTTTTAATATTCCAACAATTAATGCTGAGGATGATGAAAGTCCTGCTCCTATCGGTAAAGTACTTGTTATAGCAATATCTGCCCCACCATTTAGAAAGCCAGCTTTATTTGCATAAACTATACTCCCTAATGCATAATCTGACCATTTAGAAGTAGCGATATTATTAATACTTAATTCAATAACTTCATCAAATTGGTCTGAAAAAATTCTTATACTATTATCACTTCTAGGTGTTAAGCTAATAAAAATACCTTTTTCTAACGCTACCGGTAAAACTATACCCCCGTTATAGTCGATATGTTCTCCGATTAAATTAACTCTACCTGGAGTAAAGGATGTAACTTTTGGCATGGAGTTATAGGTCTTTTTAAATGCTAAGGTAGATGACATTATAATTTACTTAAAACCTTGGAGGACATTTCGGGCATAACATCAACCGTAAATGTACCAGATGATTGCTCTACTGCAGCGAAATATTTAATTTTATCTTTTGCCCTCATTATCGGATAAAATTGGGCGGTAAAATGCCAGTTATCATTTTCATTTAGAGGTGCTGAGTGAAGGGATAACATATAGGGCATTGGTTCATCAAATAGCATATCGTATTTTCGTGTTATTTCTCCAAGTAAATAAGCAAAACCTTCTTTTTCTTTTTCTGTAAAATCCCATAACCCAGCTTTTTTAACATTTGGGGCTAGCCATACTTCATATGGAAAACGTGAAAAAGAGGGACAGAATGCTTCAATTCCATTCATTTCTGTCACTCCAAATTCTGATTTATTGTTGTTTATGTAATGAGATAAATCATAACCTTCATTGAATGACTTTAGAGCATCGCTTTGAACTCTGGGAATAAACGGAAAAGCATATATCTGGCCATGCGGATGACTCAATGTTGTGCCAACCGCATCACCTCTATTTTCAAAGGGTAAGATAAACTTATACCCCTCATTAAAAAGTTTTTCATAGCGATCAATCCAAGCTTCAATAAGCAATCGTCTTTTCGATTGACCTATTGTGTATAAGTTACCCGTGGATTCTGTTCCATATACTACGACATCGCAATGTCCATTTGCTCTACTAGTATTTATCCCAGATGAATGAGATGGTTCGGGTGCATCCGAGTGAAGGCTAGAAAACTTATTATCAAATATTGCGACTTCGAAATTTTCGAAAGGAATCTCAGTAGGTTTTTTACCTTTAATGGATGGATTTAATGGATCACTTGAAGCAGACGGCTTAAATACACGGTTTTGGCGGTTTGGTGAATATATATTATGCTCGCGCCTGAGGGGGTGCCAACGTAATTCGCCAGCTTTAGCTTGTTTAAA
>JABGVR010000023.1 GCA_018645985.1 Hellea sp.
ACCATCTAGATTATATTTTTTATCAAGATCATCAATTCCTACTTTTCTGGCCCTTTCAATTTCAACATCGTTTCTGAAATGCAATCGACCCTCCATTTGACCGCCTACACATCTCAATGCTGCTGCTGCTAGAACACCCTCAGGTGCACCACCCCTTCCGATATAAATATCTATATTAGTGGATGGGTTGGTAGTGGCTATGATACCTTGGACATCTCCATCAGTGATTAAAGAAATTTTGACATCTAGATTCCTTAATTCATTGATCAAATCCTTGTGACGCTCTCTATCCATTACACAAACAGTAATTTCAGAAGGTTTAACGCCTTTAGCAGAGGATATTGCTAAAATATTATCTGTAGGCGAATTATCAAGGTTTATAATGCCGGGAGCATATCCTGGGCCTACGGCAATTTTATCCATGTATGTATCTGGAGCATTTAGCATTCTACCACGTGGCGAAAAAGCCATTACAGCAAGTGCATTGGCCATATTCTTTGCAGTTAATGTTGTACCTTCAAGAGGGTCAAGAGCTATGTCAACTTTTGGTCCATTACCAGTTCCTACCTTTTCACCAATAAATAGCATTGGAGCTTCATCACGCTCCCCCTCACCTATCACTATTTCGCCATCGATATTCATTTTATTTAATTCATTACGCATAGCATCAACTGCTGCCTTGTCAGCAGATTTTTCATTTCCTCGACCAATCCAATGATATGATGCAATAGCTGCACTTTCAGTAACAAATGCTGCTTGTAAGGCCAACATTTTATTAAAACCTGATATCGACATAATTTTTCCTTCGTGGTTACGAAATTTCTGGAGACCTTTGAGGACTTTTATTTAAATTTTCGTTTCTAAGATCAATCAAAAATTGTTTTATATTTCGAGCCGCTTGCCGAATGCGTTGATCATTCTCAACTAATCCAATTCGCACATAACCCTCACCGTTACTACCAAAACCCACACCCGGAGATACCGCTACGGCGGCTTCTTCCATTAAGCGTTTAGAGAATTCTAGTGAGTTTGTTTCGCCTATTCCTTCTGGTAAAGGCGCCCATACAAACATACCTGCGCTAGGCGCTTGGATTGCCCAACCCGCCCGTTCAAAACTTTCTATGAGAACATCTCTTCTTAATTTATAAAGGTTCCGGAATTCTACTACGCAGTCTTGCGGACCATCAAGAGCAGCGCATGCAGCTACTTGTATGGGGGTAAATGCACCATAATCGAGGTACGATTTAACACGCGCAAGTGCAGATATAAGATGTTTAGCCCCAACTACAAAACCCATTCTCCAGCCAGCCATGGCATAAGTTTTAGATAGAGAAATGGTTTCTATGGCTACTTTTTTAGCCCCTTCTACTTCGAATATGGACGGCGGCGGGCTATCAAAATATATTTCGGAATAAGCTAAATCAGAAAGTATTATAATATTGTTGTCTATAGCAATCTTCACAATTTCTTTATAAAAATCTAAAGATGCTGTGTGACCGGTGGGGTTTGAAGGAAAACAGACTACTATCGCAAGTGGTGGCTTATCTGCATTAAGCAATGCCACTTTAAGTCCAGCTAGATACTCGTCTGATGAAATAGCCTCGATAGGTTGTATAATACCGCCACATATTATAAATCCATATGCATGTAATGGGTAAGAAGGATTGGGTGCATATATTATATCCCCTGGTGCTGTTATAGCCTGAGCTAAATTAGCAAAGCCTTCTTTGGATCCTATTGTCGCAATTATTTCACTTTCGGGACACAAAGTTACATTAAACCGTCTCTTATAATATCGTGCAGCTGATTTTCTGAGTCCAGAAATACCCTTGGATACTGAATAACCTGTCGTCCGTGGCTTTTGGACAGTTTCAATAAGTTTGGCTATTATATGATCAGGCGTGGGACTATCAGGATTACCAAATCCAAAATCTATGATATCTTTTCCTTCTTTTCGTAATTTAGCCTTAAGCCTATTTACCTCTGCAAAAACATAGGGAGGCAATCGCTTAATTCTATAAAATTCTTCAGAAGGATTATTCATTATTTATCGTGCTGTCTGATGGGTCGTCGGATTTGTAAGAACTAACTAAAGACTTAAGAATAACGATTTCATCTAATATATTATCTGTTGCAGTTTGCTCTTCTTTAATCTCTTTAATATTATTATTGACTATTTTCCGATCATTAATTATTTTTTTTACTTGAGCATCCCACTTCTTTGCGGGACGAAGATTTTCTGGTAAGTTAGGTAAATCAGATAGTTTAGGATATTTACCTAAATCTTCTTTTTTATTGTCAAAAAAATCCAAGTTAGGTACCCTCACGGAGGTACAACCATTTGTAAATAATAATATTAGGCAAAGAGTTATTATTTTAAAAAATTGAATCATGCTGCATCTTTTTCACACTTAATGCTTTATTTATTACACAAGTATATAAAGAAATAAATCTATATATTACTAAGGAAACATGGATATATTTATGAGTCCTAATGTTTCAGCCCACCCCTGAGTAAGATTATAGTTTTGTATGGCTTGTCCAGCAGATCCTTTTGTAAGATTGTCTATTACACTAATTACAATAACCCAGCCAGGCCGTCTATCCTCAAATAGAGCAATTTTGCAAATATTACTGCCTTTTATG